>SLAK01000429.1 GCA_007126855.1 Dehalococcoidia bacterium
CAGGTGGGTGATGCACAGCACCTGGTGCCGTTCGCCCAGCCGCCGCAGCGCCCGGCCAACCAGCGATCCGGCGCGCCCGCCCACACCCTCGTCGACCTCGTCCAGCACCACCGTCCTGGCTTCCGCCGCGTCGCCAAAGACCGCCGCCAGCGCCAGCAGGAAGCGCGACGTCTCGCCGCCACTGGCAACCGACGCCAGCGGCCGCGGCTCCTGCCCGGCGTTAAATGAGGCCAGGAACTCCACGCGGTCGGCCCCGGATTCGCCGACTTCCCGGTGCGCTGAGTCATCGCCTTCCACCGGCTCCCAGGCGGTGTCGACAAACTCGTAGTCAGGCAAGGCCAGCGGCACGCCGCCGTGGTCATCCACGGCTTCGAACCCAACGGCAAGCTGCGCGTCCTGCATGCCGAGCATTTCAAGCTGGGCGTGCACCCGCTGCACCAGGTCCCGCGCGGCAAGCCGCCGGCGCGCAGAAAGCTCACCCGCGGCCACCGAGATCGCCGACACCAGCGCCGCCTCCTGTTGCCGCAGCTCGTCGACCGAGGTATCGCTACGTTCGAGCGCGGCGAGCTCTTCCGCCGCCTGGCGCGCGTAGTCCTGGATGGCCTCAACGGAGTCCCCATACTTGCGGCGCAGCCGCGCAATGCGGTCGAGCCGCTCCTCCACCGCTGCAAGCCGCTCGGGGTCCTCCTCAATACTCTCGCGATAGCGCCTCAGCTCGCGGACCAGCTCGTCCGCCGTGGCTTCAAGCGTCGCCGCGAGGTCGGACAGCTCCCCGGCGCCGGGATCCCGCGAAGTGATGGTGCCGATAGCCGTCACCGCTTCCGCCAGGCCCGGCGAGTCGAGCGCGGTCGCGGCCTGCTCGCACGCTTCAATCAACGTCTGGCTGTTCGCCAGGCGGGCATGTTCGTTGCGCAACGCATCGTCTTCGCCCGGCACCAGCGCCGCCGACTCGATCTCCTCCACTTCAAAGCGAAGCTGGTCGATGCGGCGCTCGCGCTCGTGCGCGTCCGTGGTCAGCGCGTGGATCGCCCGCCGCACCTCGCGCAGCTCGCGCACCTGCCCTGCAAGCCGCTCGCGATCCGCCGTGAGGCCCGCAAAGTCATCGAGCAGGCTTCGCTGCACCGCCGGCCGCAGTATAGCAAGCTGGCCCGACTGGCCATGGATGTCGGCCAGCCGGTCGCCAAGCGCCTGGAGCTGGTCGGCCGTCGCCACCGCGCCGTCGATACGCGCGGTCGAACGGCCCGTGCGGGATATGGCGCGCTCGATGACGCGCCGCTCGCCGTCGACACGCAGCGTGACTTCGACCCGGGCGCGGTCGGCGCCGGTCGCGATAACCTCACGGCCACGGCGGGCGCCAAACGCGAACGCCAGCGCATCGACGATGAGCGATTTCCCCGCGCCGGTTTCGCCGGTGAACACGGTCACGCCCGGTTCCAGGCGGAGCGAGACATCGCGGGCAACGGCAAAGTTGTGGATCGCGATGTGCTCAACCACCGGAATAGGTGCGGCTGGAGAGCTGGAACTCGAGCTTTTCGGCGAGGTCGGCATAGAAGCTGGATGCGGGATGGAAGCGCGCAAAATCGGTGATGTATTCGCTGACACTCACGCGGAGCAGGATGCCTGAATCGACCGGCATGTCTTCCTGGCCGTCGACGCTCAGGATTGCGCCGTGGTCCGAAGTCACCCGGAGTTCGATAACCGAGTCGGGCTGCAATACCAGCGACCGCGCAAGGGCCATGTGCGCGGAAACCGGCGTCAGCACCAGGTGGTGTTCCGTGGGGGACATGATCGGGCCGCCGGCCGCCAGGGAATAGCCCGTGCTCCCCGTGGGCGTGGCCACGATGATGCCGTCGCAGCGGTAAACCGCGACGTGTGCACCGTCGACGGATACGGCGACATAGATAGGCCGCCCCGGTGAGCTGCGGCTGATGACCACGTCGTTGAGCGCGTGATAGGTCCGGTGTTTCGCGTCATCCTCGGCGAGGTGCAGGTCGGCGCGGACCATGATGCGGCTTTCGATGCGCCAGTCCATCGCGATCACGCGCTCGATATAGTTGAAGAGGTCGCGCGGGCTCAGGTCGGTCAGGAAGCCCAGGCGTCCCATGTTGACGCCAAGGATAGGCACGTCATGGGGGATCGTTACGCGCGCCGCTCGCAGCACGGTGCCGTCACCGCCAACGCAGATGACCAGCCCCGCGGAGTGGATCTGAGCGCCTGCATCGTCGGCCCAGGCGTCGGAGACAATCGCCTCGATCTCACGCCGCTGGAACTCCTCGGCGACCTGGCGCGAAAAAGCCGCGGCGCCTTCACTCTGTGGATGATGGAGGACAACGGCGCGTTTTAGCATGAAGGCTTTCCGTGTGGGGTACTGACGTGGGCCAGGAACTCGACGGTGCCATCGCCGCCCGGTACCGGCGAGTCGATGATGCCGTGCAGTGTCCATTCTTCCGCTTCCAGCCAGTTCGCGAAATCACCGGCTGCCCGGGCGCGCATTTCGGGGGCTCGGACCACGCCCCCGTGCGGGATGTTCGCCGGCTCGAGCTCGAACTGCGGCTTCAACAGCACAACGCCGGGCGTGGCCGCCGGGAGCCGACGGGCCAGCGATGGCAACACCTTGCGCACTGATATGAAGGACACGTCCACGGCGAAGAAATCCAGCTCCGGCAGCGGCGGCAGATCCCGCGCGTTGGTATGGTCGAGAAGCGTAACACGCGGGTCGTCCCGAAGCTTCTGGTGGAGCTGGGCGCGGCCCACGTCCACCGCCAGCACCGACGCCGCGCCGTGCTGCAACAGGCAGTCGGTGAACCCACCGGTGGATGCCCCGATATCAACGCAACGCAGCCCCGTCACATCGATGCCGAACTCCCGCAGCGCAGCTTCCAGCTTCAGCCCCCCGCGGCTCACATAGCGCTCCGGCTGGAGCACCTCCAGCGGCACGTCGCAATCGAGCAGCGTGGCGGGCTTCACCAGGATGCGGTCGCCCGACCGCACCTGCCCGGCCATCACCAGGCGGCGCGCCCGCTCACGCGATTCCGCAAGGCCGCGGTCTACCAGCAGTTGGTCGGCGCGTACACGTGGCACGCGCTAAGGCTATGAGGGTTGAAAGCCCCGTGGCAAGCACAAGCCTTTCCGGCGGCCAAGATCGTGAAGTTACGCGGCGGTACACTGCCGGGCAGATGTGCGAACGAGTGCGGGCGGCGCTGCGCGACCTGGGACTGAACGCAGAAGTGGTGACTTTCAAGGCCAGCACGCGGACAGCCGCTGATGCCGCGAACGCCATCGGCTGCGAACCCAAACAGGTCGTGAAGTCGTTGGTCTTCATGGCCGGAGGTCAGCCCGTCATGGCGCTCGTTCCGGGAGACCGGTCCGCCAGCCCGCCCAAGCTGGCCCGCCTGCTCGGCCTGCCGCGCAAGCAGGTAAGGATGGCGACGGCCGGCGAAATCCGCGAGCACACCGGCTATGACCTAGGGACCGTGACGCCGGTGGGCCTGCCCGGGCGCATGGACATCGCGGTGGACACAGTACTACGCGACTGCAACGAACTGTGGCTCGCCGCGGGCGAAGAACGCGCCATGTTCCGGGCGAACACCGATGACCTGGTGCGCGCGATTGGCGCACAGTGGGCGGAGATCAGTGAACGTCCTGACCTTTAGCCGCGCAACCACGAAGCCCCTCGGCCCGCTGCTGCTGGCCATGCGGCCCCAGCAGTGGCCGAAAAACGGGCTGGTCTTCGCCGCCTTCGTCTTCAGCATGGGCCAGGCGTGGACGCTGGGCGACGCAGGCGCCTGGTGGCCGCTGCTCTGGCGGAGCATCGCCCTCTTCTGGCTCTGGGCTGCCGCGTCCAGCGCAACCTACCTCTTTAATGACATCCGCGACCGCGACATCGACCAGCTCCATCCGCGGAAGCGCTCCCGGCCCATCGCCAGCGGCGAACTCTCCACCGGCGTCGCAGGCACCGCGGCCGTGGTGCTCGCGGTCGCAGGCGTGATCCCGGCCATTCTGCTCGATACCGGCGCCGGCCTGGTGCTCGCGGGTTATGTCCTGCTCATGGCCGTCTATTCCGTTGGCCTCAAGGGCGTCGCCATCATCGACATTTTCGTCCTGGGCGCCGGCGTCATCGGCCGCGCGGTCTCCGGCGCGCTGGTCATCGACGTGGAGATCAGCCCCTGGCTCTACGTCTGCTCCACCTTCGGCGCGCTGTTCTTCGCCACCAGCAAGCGCTGGGCCGAATTCCGCCAGCTCGGCGCTGCCGCGGCGAAGCACCGCCCGTCGCTCGCGCACTACAACGGCGAAGTGCTCGGCCACATGCTCTTCATTACCGCCGCCGCCGCGCTCATCAGCTACGCGCTCTACACCATCGAATCCGACACCGTCCCCGACAACGGCGCGATGGCGCTGACCATCCCCTTCGTCGCCTTTGCCCTCTTCCGTTACCTGCTGCTGCTCAGCGGCGCCCGCAAGGACGACGCGCCCGACCAGGTGCTCTTCACCGACCCGCAGATAGTGCTGGCGGTAGTGGGTTTCGTGGGTGTGGCCGGGGCGGTGCTGGCGCTAAGCTGACGCCGCTCAGTGCTCTTCCCGCCCCGCCGCGAGCGGCCCGGCCAGCTCCGGGCGGCCGCTCCAGACCCAGGCGTAGTTCGTCAGGCTCACGCCCATCAGCATCCCGTGCAGCGACGACGGGTGGATGAACAACCCCGCCTCCGGCGCGCGCTTCTCCGAGTGGACGAATTGCGCGTCGGCGGCGTTGAGCCGCTCCGCCAGGCCCATCACGTCGTCCGTCTCGATGTAGCACATGTACAACGACGCACCGCGCTTCTCGTAGAAGCGCTGCATCGCGCTTTCGCCGCTGGTCTGGGTGATCTCGATGCGGTCCAGCCGCTCCGGCGGGTTGAACAGCGTCAGCGTCCCCTCATAGCCAAAGCGGTCGCTCTTGATGTAGCTGAACCGTGACGCGTCGAGACCGAAGACGCGCGCGTAATCATCCCGCGCCTTCTGCCAGTCGGGAACGACGTTGGTGACCTCGTAGACGAAGTTGATGTGGCCCACCCGCTGCCGCGGCTCCGACGCGCTAATGATCGCCGGCATCCCGTGCGTCTGCGCGCCGTCGATGAAGAGCCGGTCGCCGTCTTCGATGGGCGTGATGCCGTTCTCCACCAGGTTCGATTCGAGCGCATCGAGGTCAGGCGTGCTGAAACCCGCGGCGAAGAGCCCCTGCCGCCAGCGGTGCGCGAACTCGGCTGCCGGCCCCGGCCGGATGGGTTCCACAAACTCGAACTCGGTCTCGCCGGCCCGGACCGTGGTGATACGCGCGTTGAGCGTGGTGGATTCCGTTTCGCCGACAAGCTCGGCGCCGAAATACTGTTGCCATGTGGCGACGGCTGCGGGGCGGTCATCGACGACAAGCAGGACGCGGTCGACACGGTCGAGCATGGGCGGGCTCCTTCAGGAAGCGGTGGCCCATTGTGCCATGCCCGGAGCGTGCATTGCAGCGCACACGCGGGCGCCGGTTCAGCAAAGGGTGAGCGTCAGGCGCTCTCGTTGCGGACGTGGTCCTCTTCTTCGTGGTCCAGGTCGATGGTCTTGCCGCCCGAGGTGAGCAGCAGCGGCCGCTGGCCTTTCGTGATGACCTCGGCGTTGACCACGCACTTCTGCACGTCGTCGCGCCCGGGGATCTCGTACATCACTTCCATCAGCCGGTCTTCCAGCACCGTGCGGAGCCCACGGGCGCCTGTCTTGTGCAAAATAGCCTGGTCGGCGATCGCCCGGAGCGCATCCTCGGTGAAGCTCAGCTCCACGCCATCGATGGCGAAGTAGCGCTCGTACTGCTTGACGAGCGCGTTCTTCGGCTCGGTGAGCACACGGACGAGCGAGTCCTGGTCCAGCGAGGTCAGGCCGACGACCATCGGCAGGCGGCCAACGAACTCGGGGATGAGGCCGAATTCGAGCAGATCGTCGTGCGTGACGTGCTGGATGAGCTCGTCGTGCTTCTGGGGGCCGCGGAATCCGCGTGCCTGGTGGAAGCCCAGGCGGACATGGTCGCGGGTCATGCGGCGCTCGATAATGCTGTCCAGTCCCTCGAAGGCGCCGCCACAGACGAACAGAATGTTCTGCGTGTTGATCTGCAGGAAGTCCTGGTGCGGGTGCTTTCGGCCGCCCTGCGGGGGCACGTTGGCCACGGTGCCTTCAATGATCTTCAGCAGCGCCTGCTGGACGCCTTCACCCGAGACGTCGCGGGTAATGCTGGGGTTGTCGCCCTTGCGGCCGATCTTGTCTATTTCGTCGATATAGATGATGCCGCGTTCGGCCTTCTGGATATCGAAGTCCGCAGACTGGATCAGATGGAGCAGGATGTTCTCGACGTCTTCGCCGACGTAGCCGGCTTCGGTCAGCGCGGTGGCATCGGCGACGGAGAACGGCACGTCCAGGATGCGGGCGAGTGTCTTGGCGAGCAGGGTCTTGCCGACGCCGGTGGGGCCCACCAGCAGGATGTTGGATTTCTCCAGCTCGACTTCGTTGTCCAGCGCGGCGCTGATGCGCTTGTAGTGGTTGTACACCGCGACGGAGAGGACTTTCTTCGCCTGCTCCTGCCCGACTACGTAGTCATCGAGATGGCGGTAGAGAAACTTCGGGGGCGGCACGTCCTGCGTGTTCGGTGCGCCACTGCGTCCGGAGCGCGACGGCGTGGAGCTGCCGGTCTCTTCATCAATGATTTCGCGGCAAAGGTCAACACATTCGTCACAAATGTAGACGGCGCCGGGCCCGGCGATGAGCCGCCGCACCTGGTCCTGGTTCTTGCCACAGAAGGAGCAGTGGTATTGCACTCGGTTCGTACGATTAGCCGCCAATCCTGACCCCCCAGGCTATCCCTTTTTTTCGTCAGGGTGCGTAAGGAGTTCATCGACAAATCCGTAGTCTTTCGCACCCTGGGCATCCAGGTAAAAGTCGCGGTCAAAGTCCCTTGTGATGCGCTCGATATCCTGTTTCGTATGCCGCGCGATAATGTTCCGGATAATTTCGTTGTTCCGGAGGATTTCCTTCGCCGCAATCTCGATATCCGCCGCCTGACCGCGGGCTCCCCCAAGCGCCTGGTGCATGTGCACCGTCGCGTTCGGCAGCGCGAAGCGCTTGCCTTCCGCGCCCGCACACAGCAACACCGTGGCCATCGACGCCGTCTGCCCGACGGCGATCGTCGACACGTCCGGCTCGATGAGCTGCATCGTGTCGTATATTGCGAGCCCGGCAGAAATCACGCCGCCGGGAGAGTGGATATACATGCTGATATCGCGCTCCGGGTCTTCCCGCTGCAGGTACAGCAACTGGGCAACGATCAGGTTGGCAATCTGATCATCGATCGGGGTGCCCAGGAAGACGATACGTTCTTTGAGAAGCAAGGAAAAAATGTCGAAAGCGCGTTCAGACCGCGGACCGGTCTCGATCACCGTGGGGATGACGGCCTCGACAAGCGGGTGGATGGGGCGCGATTCGCTCACTCAGCGTCCTCTTTCTCGGTTGTTGCTGCTTCGGCCGGCCGTTCCTCAGGTGGCTCTTCGCCCTTGGCCTGGTCGGAAGCCTCCGATTCCAGCGTAGCAATCTCTTTGACCCGGGCCAGCGTCTTTTCCGAAAGCAAGTTGCGCCGGATAGTCCCCTTCCCTTCTTCGGTGGAAAACATCTCGCGCAGCTTCGGCGCTTCTTCACCCGCTGGCTCAACCAGCTTGTCGAGCTCGGCCTCGATTTCCTCGTCGCTCACCTCGATGCTTTCCGCCTCGGAAAGGTGGAGAAGCACCAGCGAACGCTTCACCCGCGTCTCAGCAGCTTCTTCCATGCTTGCGCGGTATTCCTCTTCGCTCTGGCCGATGCGCGTCAGGTAATCCATGTAGCGATCGCGGTCGTTGCCCAGGTTTTCACGCACCAGCTCGTCGACCTCCCGGTCGACCATCACACGGGGAAATTCGAGCGTCGCGATTTCGACCATCTTGTCGATCGCCTCTTGCTGCAGCTTTGAATCGGCGGCGCGGTTCATCTGCTCTTCGATGTCATTGCGGATGCGTTCCTTCAGCGCATCAAGTGTCGGGAACTCGTCGGCGTTCACTTCCTGGGCGAAGTCGTCGTCCAGCTCCGGCAACTGCTCTTCTTTCACGTCTTTCACCGTGAGAACGAAGTGCGCTGTTTTGCCCTGCAGCCGCTCAATCGGGAATTCTTCCGGAAGATCGAGGTCGATTTCCTTCTCTTCGTCGCGCGACATGCCGATGAAGGCTTCGGCCAGTCCTTCCACCAGCAGCGTCTGGCCTTCGCGCACGGTGAACTCAGCGTCGCGGTCTTCGACAAAAGGCTCGTCCTCAACCGACGCGACGACATCGCCGATGACCACGTCGCCCCACTGGATTGGCCGCTCCACCGGCACCTGGGTAGCAAAGCGCTGGCGCAGCATTTCGAGCTGCTCCGCGACCATCTCGTCGGTGACTTCCACCGGCTCTCGTTCGACGCGGACGCTCCGGTAGTCATTCAATTCGACCGTGGGCTGGACGGGAATGGTGGCTTTGAAGCGCACCGGGTCGAGCTCGATGATCTCCAGTTCCGGCTGTGCCACCGGATGGACGTCTTCCTGCTCGAGCGCCTGGCCATAGGCATCGGGCACAAGTTCGTCGAGCGCTTCGCGGATCAGGCCTTCGCGGCCGACCATGCGTTCGACAATCTGGCGCGGCGCCTTGCCCGGACGGAAGCCCGGGATGCGCGCGTTCTTGGACACGCGTTTGTAGGCGGCATCGATGGACTTCTCGAGCCGCTCCGAATCGACTTCAATGTCAAGTACGACGCGGCTTTCCGGAAGCCGCTCACGAGTTACCTTCACGAGCTAAACGCCTGCCTCCAACTATTGAGTATAGCAGCGATCGCGGCTGACGCAGGAAGGGTGCCCGCTGAGATCAACGCGTGGATGTGCGGGGTTCGAGAAGATCAACAAGCGCGTCGCCAAGGAGATTCCACGCGAAGAAGAACAGGATGATTGGGATTGCCGCTCCAAGCAATACATGGGGGTACGCCTGGAACGTTCGCACTCCCGCGCCTTCGCCGATCAGCGTGCCGAAACTCGGTGTGCCGGGGTCGGTTATACCGAGTCCGAGAAAGCTGAGCGCCACCTCAGTGCCCGCAATAGCGGCCATGCCGCCCGACAGCCCCACAACGAAAAGCGGCATAACGCCCGGGAGAATGTGCCGGGTAATGATGCGCCAGGTCGATGCCCCCACGAGCTCCGCCGCCATCACGAAATCCGACTCGCGGATGGCCAGCGCCTGGCTGCGCACAATCCGGCTGGTGCCGATCCAGGCGAAGGGTACCGTCGCGCCGACGATCACCATGAACTCGAGCAGGGTGCGCGCTTCGTCGCCAATGAAGGTGTTGTCCCTCAGCCAGAAGGCCAGGTCCGCGATGCGCGTCCGGAAGGTGGCGGCTATGGCCAGGATCAGCAGCAGCGTCGGGATGCCGGAGAGCACCTCGCCGATGCGCATGATGGCGGTATCGATCCAGCCGCCCTTGTACCCCGCGAGCAGCCCCAGTCCCAGGCCCAGGAATATGCCGCCCGTCAGCACCACGGCAAGCGTGAACAGCAGCGTGGTGCGCGTCGCATAGATAACGCGGGAGTAGATGTCCCTTCCCTGGACATCGGTGCCCAACCAGTGCTCCGACGACGGGCCCTGGAAGCGGTACTCGACGGCGAGCTGGGTGGCGGCTGGATCATGCGTCGCAAAAAGCGGGGCGAAGATGCCGGCCAGGTAGAAGATGGTGATGTAGGTGATCGCCAGCACCGCGATCTTCTTGCGCACCAGCGAGCTGAGGAAGCGCCGCGCCGGCGACTTCGAAGGAGGCGATTCGGCAGCGTCTTCGCGCGGGACCGATGCGGTGCGCTCCATGCTCACCCTCCCCGCGCCTGGCCGACGCGGACCCGCGGATCGATAAACCCGTAGGCCACATCAACGGCGATATTGGCGAGGACGAACATCGTGGATCCAAAAAGGACGAGGAAGAGGATGACGTCGTAATCCGGGTGCAAGATCGCCTGCAGTGCCTCGCGGGCGATTCCGGGAATCCCGAAGAAGAGCTCGACAAAGAGCGAGCCAGTGGCGACGCCGGGAAGCGAGAGCCCGATGACGGTGATCATGGGGAGCATGGCATTCCGGGTGATGTGCGAGACGACGATCGTGCGCTGCCTGAGCCCCTTGGCGCGCGCCGTGCGGACATAGTCCTCGGTCATCACCGAAATGATCGACGCGCGCATGAAGCGGGCGATGCCAGCGATGCCCGGGAGGGACATGATGGCCACAGGAAGGATGATGTTCGTGCTCCAGACCCCCTCCCAGGACAGGTCGAAGAGCCCGAGCTGCACCACGAACAGGTACTGCAGGATCGGTATCGCCACGAACACCGGCACCGCATCGATCGCCAGCCAGAAGCTGATGGTGAGCGGGTCGAGGAATGTGCCGCGGGCCAGCGCGGCATAGATCCCGGTCGGGATGCCGATGCTGAAGGCGATGATGAGCGCCATGATCCCAAGCTGCGTGGAGACCCACACTCGCGGCAGGATCACCTCGCGCGCACTGAAGTCCGTGTGGCGGGTGGAGATGCCCAGGTCGCCGCGCAGCAGGTTCCCCATGTAGGTGAAGTACTGCTGCACAATCGGCTGGTCGTATCCGTAATGCTGGCGGAGCCGCTCGGCGGTTTCCTCGTTATAGCGGTGCCCGAGCAGCGTATCGACCGGGTCGCCCGGCGCGGCCCGGATCATGACGAAGACAATGAAGGAGATGGCGAACAGGACAGGGATCGCCCATAGCAAGCGCCGAACGATGTAGCCGAACAATCCCGGCGCCACGAGCCCTCACCCCCTCGCATGCACTCCCGGCGCCGCGGGAGTGCTCAGAGCCGGATTTCCCGCTCCGGCGGCCACTACTCCGCCCCGGGGTCGATCTCTACGTAGCGGTATCGCGGCACAATCATCGGGATTTCCGGCCAGTTTTGCACGCAGGGTTTCACGAGCTGGTGCGACACCGGCCAGATAAGCGGGATGACCACCGCGTCATCCAGAATCATCTGTTCGGCTTCGGCCAGGAGCTGGAAGCGCCGTTCGCTGTCCAGTTCAGTTCGAGCCTCTTCGATGATCGCCTGAACCTCCGGGTTCTCATAGCCCAGCTCGTTCTGCGGGCTGTCGGCCGCGAACAGCTTGTCGACAAAGTTTTCCGGGTCCGGGTAGTCGGCCGCCCAGCCGGTCTGGTAGGCCTGGAACGAGCCCGTGCGCAGTTCGCGGAGAAAGGCCGCCCAGTCCACCTGCTGGAGCTCGACGTCGATGCCAAGCTCTTCGCGCCACATCGACTGCACGGCAGTCAGCAGGTCCGGCGGCGACGCGCCCCCGCCCGAGAACGTCAGGATGACGCGGGGCACTCCGTCAGCGTAGGAGGACTCAGCCAGCAGCTCCCGTGCCCGC
>SLAK01000027.1 GCA_007126855.1 Dehalococcoidia bacterium
CGCGTAACTGCCCCCGTCTCCAGCGAGGAGAAGCGGGGGCAGGGTTGTGTGTGCCTGGAACGGCGCTCAGTTCTGCGAACCCGTCTCCACGGGCTTGTTGGTCGCGGGGTCGACTTCGAAGGGGCTCTGGAGGTCGAGCTCCTTGCCGATCTCGCGGACGGCCGGGATGACCTCTTCGCCCATCAGCCGCAGGCTGCGCATGGAATCCTCGTGGGTCATGGCGCCGTCGCCGTCCCAGAAGAAGATGCTGCCCGGCCGGAGCGTTTCGAGGACGTGCCGCACCTTCGGGATAACCGTCTTCGGTGTCCCGCTGATGATGCTCATCTTCTCGGTCTGCTCTTCGTAGGTGCCCAGGAAATCGCCCTTGTCCTGCTCGTCGCCGCTAGCCTGGCCCTTCGCCTGCTCGTGGGCCTGCTGGCGCCCGCGCGACGAGGCCAGCGCGAAGCTGGACACCGTCGGCAGCAGGTTCGTGCGCGAGGTGAGGCCCGGCAGGTTCTGGATGAAGGGACGGACGTTGCCCTGGTTGCCTTCGAGGAAGGGGTTGCTGGGGCCCTGGATGTACTTCCGGCCCGCCGCTTCGGCCAGTTCCTCGGTCTCGTCGACGTGGACCTTGAAGAGATAGCCGCGGTGCTGCGAGCCCGCTTCGTAGCCGTGCTCCTTTGCCACCTGGGCGTAGTACTCGTAGGACTTCTTCGTCGGTTCGAGTTCGGTCGCGAGCATGACGTACGGGTAGCGGTGCTTCGCCGTCCACTCCACGGTGTTGCGGCTGAGCACGCCGGGGATCCAGATGGGCGGGTGGGGCTGCTGGTAGGGCCGCGCCCAGGGGTTCACGTAGCGGTAGTGGTAGTGCTCGCCTTCCCAGCGGAAGGGGCCTGGCGTGGTCCAGGTTTTCACGATGAAGTCGTGAGCTTCCTGGAAGCGCTCCCAGTTGAATGGCGGCTGGGCGTTGTGCGCGACGCTTTCGCGGCCGGTGCCGCGGACCCAGCCGGTGACCAACCGGCCGCGCGAGATCATGTCGATCTCGGCCAGCTCTTCGGCGAGCCACATCGGGTCGTCCCAGATGGGCAGCACGTTGCCCAGGAGGACGATTTTTGCCTTCTTCGTGATCCGCGCCAGGATTGCGGCCTCGACGTTCATCACGCTGCCCATGCAGAAGGGCGTGCTGTGGTGCTCGTTGAGCATGAGCCCGTCGAAGCCCATCTCCTCCGCATACACCTTTTCGTCCAGGTAGCGGTTGTAGAGCTCAGCGCCGAGCCTGGGGTCGTAGGCCTCGTTGCTCAGCCCCAGGTCGGTAATGTCGCGGCCCGCGGCGCCGAAGTAGCCGGATTGCTGGTCCTGGTAGGGGCGTTCGGTGAAATAGCCAATGAACATGTCCGTCTCCTTTGCCCGGCGGCTTCGCCGCCGGCTGCTCCCTTGGTTAACTGGCGATATGCGTGGCGATGAGCTTCGCGACGCGCTCGGGTTCTTCGTATTCGACCAGGTGGCCGGCGCCCTCGATCATCTCGACCTTCGCGTTTGGCAGGGCGTTGGCATACTGTCGCGCACACGACGGCGGGACCACGCGATCGTTATCGCCCCAGATGATGAGCGTTGGCGTCTGCATCTCCAGCAGCGTGTGCGGGAGGCGCCGGTTGAACATGTAGGGTTTCCAGGTCAGCCGCGCGGTCATCTCGCGGCTTAAGTCCCAGAGCTCCTTGATCGGCTGCTCGGGCTCCGCGCCGAAGATGCGCTCGAACGTCGCGTCGTCGCGGAAGCCCGCGCGCACATACTCCGGGAAGTCGATCAGCATCTGGTCGAGGATCTCGCCGTCATCCGGCTGCAGCCCGGCGGCGCCGATTAGCACGAGGCGCTTCAGTCGCTGCTGGTTCATGGAGGCCATCTCGGCTGCGACGTAGCCGCCGAAGCCGAGGCCGACCAGCGAAACACTGTCCATGCCGAGCTTGTCGAGCGCCTGGTGGACGAGAATGGCCAGGTCGCGTGGATCGCGGGCCCACTCGGGCCGCTGCGACTGGCCATAGCCGGGCATGTCGGGCACGGTCACGGCGTGCCCGGCCGCGAGCTGTTCATGGAAGGGGATCCAGCCCGGGTTGCCGGTCGAGTGGTGCAGGACGACGACGGGCTCTCCCGTGCCGCCCTGCAATACGCGGAAGTCCTTCCCCGCGAGCTGGATGGTCTGTTCTGTGTGGTCTTGCGTTGCTGTTGTCACGATTAACGTGCCGCCCCTTTCCGTCACGGATGAGGAAGCGGACGGGCTCACGCATTTCGCGGCACCGCCGTCCCTCTCTGCTCGGGGGCAGCATACCGATCTCGCGCGGGTTTCGGTAGTTTCGTGTCGCGAAAGTTTTAGCCGGAGGCGAGAGACTTTACCGGTAAAGGTCGGCGATGCGCCGCTCGCAATCGGGACAGTAGAGGCGGACGAGGGAAAGGTGGGAGCCTTCGATGCGGTGGCGTTCTTCGCGGCACTTCACCACGCGCCCGCAGGGGATGCACTGGCGGCGTTCTGCCATCGGGAATCCTCCTTCTTCCTGGTGCTGTGGCATCTGGCCCGGGCCCTCGTGTGAGGGCCGGGCTTGTCTCTTTCCTGATGGTAGTGGTTCCGCACATCCGGCGCAGGTTCTCGATGCCCTCAGCGCCGGACGGTGACGTGGGCCCGGATCTCTTCGTAGACGCGCCACATCTCCACGTCTTCGACGAAGGGTTGACCCGCGGGCTGGATGAGTGAGCCGCCGAACGCCTGGACGATCTCGTCGTGGTCGTCGACGACGTAGTCGGGGCAGAAGGGCACGCTGAGTTCGGGGAGCCGCGCATGGTGGTCGTAGAGCGGCTTCCAGAAGCAATCGAGTACGTGCTGGTTGAGGTCGAAGCGGCGCACGACTTCCCAGCGTGGCCCATAGCCGCTCCAGAGGTAAAGTTCGTGACCGTCGCTGCGGAGCGCGTCGAAAACATCGTGGACGCCCGGGCGCAGCTTCACGTCCCAGGTGATGAGGGTGTCGTCGACGTCGAAGAAGATGTTCACCGCTGA
>SLAK01000108.1 GCA_007126855.1 Dehalococcoidia bacterium
ATCACTCATAGCGTAGCGCCTCCGCCACCGGCACCCGCGATGCGGCCCGCGCCGGCAGGAAGGTCATCAGCAACGACGCGGTGAAGGCGATACCGGCCATGATGCCAACCTGCGCCCACGGCACCACGAAATCGAAGCCTTCCGCCTCTTCGCCGATCTCGCCCGTGGTGAACAGCAGCCACGCCAGCACCAGCCCCAGCACCAGGCCCATCACGATGCCCGAAAGCGCGATGAAGGTCGATTCGAATACGAAGGACAGGGCCACGATGCCGCGCTTGTAGCCAATCGCGCGCAACATCCCGATCTGCTGGCGCCGCTCGATCACCGAGCGGAACGCAACCACCCCGAGCGCGGCGATGCCCACGATCAGCCCCAGCCCCATGAAGCCCTGGAACACGAACAGGAATGCCGACTGCAGCGAGCGCTGCTCGTCCAGGATCCGGTTGAGCGAATCCACCGAAGCGATAAGCAGGCTCGCCTCGAGCTCCCGGGCAAAGGCGCGGCTGTCCACCCCCTCTTCGAGCGCGATATAGAAACGCTCGTGCTCAGCGCTCGGATAGGCGCGCTCCAGGTCCTCGTAGCGCAGGAAGATGCCGTTGAAGAAGAAGGTCCCGACCGCGTCCTGCGCCTGCGCGATGATCGTCACCGTTTGCAGCTCCCCGCTCTCCGGATCGCGCAGGTTTAACGTGAATGGCTCGAAATCGTCGCCGATCGGGTCAAGCCGCAGCCGCTCATCGGGCACGGGAGGCCCGCCGAAGCCTGCCGGCGTAGCAGTGATACCAGCCGGAATGATGGCCAGGTTTTGCTCGCTCTGGAACGCTTCCCACACCGCCTCGTCGCTTTCAAACCCGGACGCCCGCCGCCGCAACGGGATCTCCGCCGCTTCCAGAAAGCCTTCATCCATGCCCAGGAAGGTGAAGCGCAGGTAGTCCGGCGGCTGCCCGTCCGGCCCCGGTGGGCCGTAGCCATCCGGGTTGCTCACCTCCGCTTCAAACGGGAAGGCCACCAGCATGCTCCCCGCGCCGCGGACGCCATCCATGTCCAGGCCCGCCTCGGTGATGGCCCCTTCGATGTCCGTCAGCGGGTTGTTCGGGTTCGTGATCACCTGGACATCGAAGCCTGCCTTCGCATCGTCGCTCAGGAAGACATTGGCGAAGTTCCGGTTCAGCGCGGCATTCATCACCAGCGCGAACATGATCAGCCCGATCATGGCCATCGTCATGCCGGTCCGGAACCGCGAGGTCAGGGGATAGGCGATACCGGTCTTGATCGCGGGGAGGATGCGGCCAAAGCGCGAACCCAGCCGAGGGATGATCGGCAGCACGATATCGGCGTTGTAGACCACCACGAAGGTCGCTGCGGTGATGACCGCCACCCCCGATACGAAGAACATCTCGATGTCGCCCTGCATCTCAGGCAGCAGCCACTCAAACGCCTCGGCCGGCATGTACCAGAAGGCCAGCAGCACCAGGCCGCTAATGGTGAAGGCCAGCCGTTCGCGGATGTGGAAATAGCGCATCAACACCGCGACCCAGACCACCACCAGCGTGAACCCAACCGTGAACTGGAAGTACTGGCCCACATCCAGGCCCCACTCGATCAGGATGATGCCTGCGAACAACCCAACCGTGCCCAGCCCCACCGACCACGCCACCGGGACGCGCCGGTCCTGCAGCGCGATCAGGACGAGCCCGAGCGGCAAGATCAGGATGCCCAGCGCCACGAGCCACGGGGGCATCGTCCGCGGCTTCCGGTCTCGCGTGACGCGCACCAGCAGCAGCGCCGCCAGGTAGAATGGTATCGGCAGGATCGTGAAGAATGGCCACAGCGGGATGCGCTCGCCGATCACCCGCTCGTCCTTCGGCGCGCCCAAGTTCGTCCCGCGCGCCAGGAAGACAAAGGGGCCAATCAGCGCGATGAGCAGCGCGAGCGTGAACAGCGGCGCAAAGTCGGGCAGGCGCAAGAGCCCAAAAAAGCTGAACACGATGAAGCCGATCGCGCCGAAGCCGTTGAGCACCGCCCGCAGCAACCCGAACGCGGTCGCCTCCTCCGGGTTGATCGCTTTGCTTTCGGGCAGGTCGCGGATGGCCGCGACAATATTCAGCCGGCTCGCCCGCCAGCTCGCCACCGAGATCACGATGAACGTCGCGATGATCCCCAGCGAGAACGCGGTCACGAGTCCGCGCCACGTAAAGGACGGCGAGATGTGGAAGCCGAGCGCTTCAGCGCCGAAGGCATTCACCACGGCGACCATGATGACGGTGACGCCCAGGCCGGCGACGAGGCCGACCACCGCGGAGCCAAGGTCATAGCCCATGCCTTCGGCCAGGAACGATTCCACAATCTGCCGGCGCTTCGCGCCCACAGCGCGGGCCATGCCCATCTCCGGCTTCCGCTCGGCCGCAAGCATGATGAAGATCAGGAAGATCAGCAGCACCCCGGCAGCGATCGAGAATAGCCCCAGCACCACGAAAAAGGTGGTGAACAGGTTCCCCAGCATCTCCGCCAGCTCGACGAGGTCCTGCTTCACTGCGACCACGTGAAATGGCGTCCCCTCCAGGAAGGCCTCCAGCCGCTCCATCACTACATCGGTCCGCTCCAGCCCTGTCCGCTCGTCGCCCGTGTTCGAAACGTAAACGCCGTCGAACACGCCCTCGCGCCCCGTCAGTTCCGCCAGGAAGTCGAGCGAAACGGCGCCACCCATCTCCTGCGACCCGGCCCCCATCACCACCACGCCCCCCAGCACATTCGTGGGCACAATCGCCGCAACCTCAAGCTGGAGCGGCTGGTCCTGGAAGAAGCCTATGAGCGTGTCCCCCACTTCGGCTTCCATGCTGTCGGCCATGTGTTCGTTGACGGCGATCTGGTTGCCTTCCAGGTTCACCGGGTTGCCATCCAGGTCCGCCAGCCCGCCGAAGACGGCGGCATCCTCGGGCCGGTATGCAGTGACCATCGCGCCCGGTTCGTTGAGCCGCGTGCGCTCGTTTATCAGCGGCATCGGTTCGCGCAGGAACGGGACGAAGGCTTCAATGTCCGGGTCGCCGGCAAAGGACGCACGCAGCTCCTCCACGAACTCCGCCGGGATGATCTGCTGGTTGGCCGGCGCAGGGTTGTTCTCCTGGTCCCAGTGGATAATCTCGTCCGCTTCGCCGAGCTGCCGGAAGACGTCCGCCGTGATGCTCCGCGTCAGCGTGTCCCCGGTCCCAAACGCCGCCGTGATGATCAGCGTCGAGAGCATCAGCCCCACGACGATCAGCGTCGTCTGCGCTGGCCGCCGGGGAATGTTGCGAAGCCCCATCTTGAACATGACGGGGTTGCGGATGGCGATGACGCCAACCAGCCCGAAGATGAGCAGCGTGATGACAAGGCACCCGATGGCGATCCCGGTCATGGGGATCCCGAACAGTTCGTTCACGGAAAGGACCCTCGATTAGTGCCGGCTGGTGGCCGCGAGCATCTCGGCCTGGCTGTCTTCCCGGATAATCTCGCCGTCTGCCATGTGGATGGTGCGGTGGCAGCGAGCGGCGACGGTTGGGTCGTGCGTCACCATAATGGTCGTCTGGTTCTCTGCCTGGTTCACTTCCACCAGCAGGTCCATGATCTCGGTCGCCGTCTGGGAATCCAGCGCGCCCGTCGGCTCGTCCGCCCACATGATGGCGGGGCGGTTCACGATCGACCGGGCGATCGTCACCCGCTGGCGCTGGCCGCCGGAAAGCTGGGAGGGACGGTCGTTGGCGCGGTCGGCCAGGCCGACCTTGTCCAGCGACTGGATCGCCATCCGCCGCGCCTCCGAGGGGCGCGTGCCGGAGACGATCAGCGGCAGCTCCACGTTCTCCGCCGCGGTCAGCACCGGCAGCAGGTTGTAGGTCTGGAACACGAAACCCATCGACCTGGCTCGGAACTCCGTCTTCTTGTTATCCGCCATCCGGGTGATGTCCATCCCGTCGATGGTCACGGTGCCGCTGTCGAACTCATCCAGACCCGAAAGGCAGTTGAGCAAGGTCGTCTTGCCGCAGCCGGATGGTCCCATCACTGCGACCATCTCACCGCGGTGGGCCGTCAGGCTAACGCCATTCAGCGCCTGCACCTGGATCGTTCCCGTGTCGTAGGTCTTCACCACATCGATCGCTTCGATGACGGCGTCGGGGGCGCTGGCTTCGGTCATTCCTCGTACTTCCTGCCTGAAAATTGCCGGTTGTGCAAGCTTCCATCGTGCCACACCGCGTTGAAACGCTCATGCATCTCTCCAGACTTCGTAAAAGGCGGCTGGTGTCCCCCTACGTGGCGATGGCCCGGCGCATCGTCCTTCGCCAGCGCCCTCGTATACTCAAGGCCATGGCGACGCAATCACGCATGACGATCGAGATCGGCGTGCGCGTGGTCTGGCTCGTCGACCCAGAACGGCATAGCGTCACCGTCTACCGCCGCGGCGCGGAGCCGCAGGCCCTCCGCCCTCCCCAGGCCCTTACCGCCGAACCCGTCCTCGAAGGCTTGGAGCTCCCGCTCGAGGAGCTCTTCGCCGGCATCACCCGGAGCGGATAGCCCCCGGCTCAACCCCACCGCGTATCGCCCCCGCCAGCTCGAAAAAGCGCCGGCAACGGCCCCGACGGCACGCTCAGCAGCAAAGCCTGCGGCATCACCGTAAACCGCATTGGCGTTTCCCCAACGACATCGCCGTCAAGCTGCACCGGCGCTCCCGGTGTTGGGATGTTGACCTCTGCGGCCCGGTCCAGGTGCAGGCCAGGTTGCTCCCGGAGCCGGTTGGTCGCGAGCCGTGTTGCCAGGGCCGTGCCCTGCCCCGGGCGTCGCGGCCCCGCCGCGCACACGTCGAGCAACCCGTCGACAGCCGATGCCTCAGGCGCGAAGTGCACCAGCCCGCCATAGAGCCTGGTGTTCGAAAGCACGATCAGCCCCCAGTCGCCCCCGAAGTCGCGCCCGTCGATATCCATCTGCAGCGGCCGCGGCCGCAGCCCCGGTATCGCCTTCGCCGCCTCCAGGATGTAGGCAAGCGCCCCAAGGCCATGTTTGAGGTCGCGCCGCACGCGGCTCGCTATCGCCGCATCCCAGCCGATGCCCGCCATCAGCAGAAAAATTTCCCCGTTCGCCAGGCCCACATCCATGCGCACTCGCTGGCCGCCGGCGTGCGCGTCGATCGCGCGCTCCCAGCGGCCCGGCAGCCCCGATTCCGTCGTCAGGATGTTCGCTGTGCCCAACGGCAACGGCGCGAGCGCGGTGGCGGCGCCGACCAGCTCGCCCCCGGCCAGCCGCATCGTGCCGTCGCCGCCGGCCACGAAAAGCAGGTCGACCGCGCGATCCACAGCGCGCCGCGCAGCCCGTGCGAAGGCTTCGGGCGAGCGCGGCGCTTCCAGGATCGCGTCGATGCCGTGGGCATCGAGCCGCCGCAGCGCGGCTTCCGGGTCGAAGCGGTGGACCTTCCGTGCAGCCGGGTTCACAAGGACATGCGCGGTGCGCGGCGGCTCATTCATTTGCGGGCTGCTCCAGGGCCTCCGTACGATGTGGCGGCACCCTGTACGCGGAGGCGGCTGTGATCCCCATCAAGCGCATCGACCATATCAGCATGGGCCACCACGACTACAAAGCAGAGCTGGCCCGGCTGGAGCGTTTGCTGGGCTTCAAACCACTCTACGACTTTCCCCAGCGCGAAGGCACCCAGTTCATCGGCGGCACAAGCCAGGTCCGCGGCACCGAGATCGAATTCGAGGTCATCGAACCCGCCGGCCCCGATAGCTTCCTCCAGCGCTTCCTCGACGAGCAGGGGCCCGGCCTGCACCACATCGCCGTCGAAACGCACAGCATCGAGGACACAGTGGCCGAGCTGGAACAGCTCGGCGTCACGCCCTTCGGCGGTATCGCTGACGACGGCGCCTGGCTCTTCACCTTCATCCACCCGAAGGAAAGCGGCGGCGTGCTCTGGCAGCCCTATGTGCCCAAACATCCGGTTCGCGACCTCGACCGCAGCGCCGGCGGCGGCATCGTCGACCTGGTGCGCGTCGACCACGTCTCCGTCGCCGTCCGCGACATCCAGAAGCAGATGGAATGGCAGCGCCAGGTCTTCGGCTTCGAAACGCTCGCCGAATGGGAAGAAGAAGAGGGCGGCTACAAGGGCGCCGTCATGCGCATCCCGGGCAGCCTGCTCAAGTTCGAGATGATGCAGCCCACCCGGCCCGACAGCTTCGTGCAAAAGTTCATCGACCAGCGCAACCCCGGCATGCACCACGTCTGCTGCGAAGTGGAAGACGTCGACCGCGCCGCAGCCGCCCTCCGCAAAGAAGGCATCGAACCCCACGGTGGCGTTATCGAGAACAACTGGCGGAAGCACACCTTCATCCATCCGAAAGACAGCGGCGGCGTGCTCTTCCAGCTCTTCGAAGAGCCGAAGGAGGAGTAGACGCGGTGGAAGGCGAAGACGGCTACCTGACGCTCCACGGCCTCCGGCACCACTACATCCGCTGGGGCCACCCCGGCAACGACCCGGTCGTGCTCCTGCACGGCCTGATGAACAATGCGCGTTACTGGGAGCACGTCGCCGCGCTATTCGCGGACACCTATAGCGTGTACGCTCCCGACCTGCGGGGCCACGGCGAAAGCGAGCACGCCCCGGGCGGCTACCTGGTCTGGGCCTTCGCCATGGACCTGCGCTTCATGGCCCAGGAGCTCGACCTGGAAGCCTTCGACCTGGTGGCGCACAGCATCGGCAGCCGCGTGGCCATGGCCTATGCGCGCGACCACAGCCACCGGCTCAAGCACCTGGTCCTGGCCGACATGGGCCCCCAGATGGCCGAACAGGGCGCCCGCGGCATCCGCAAGACCACCGGTAAGAGCCAGGGCACCCCCGGCTTCCCCACCGAGGAAGAAGCGCTCGAGTACTACGCGAAGCTCTATCCCGGCAGGCCGCGCGAATTCCTCATGCGCCAGCTCACCGCCGGCCTCACCCTCGACGAGGAGACCGGCAACCTGGTCTTCCGCTTCGACCCTTCCATCCACCAGGCCACCGGCCGCGGCGCCATCGCCGAAATCCCCTTCCTCTGGGAAAGCCTGGAACACATCACCTGCCCCACCCTGGTCATCCGCGCCGAAAAAAGCTCCATCCTCTCGCGCGAAATCGCCGAAGAGATGGTCCGCCGCCTGCCGGACGGGCGTCTCGCCGAGATCCCGGAGAGCGGGCACCAGATCCCGCTGCACCAGCCGGAGCGCTTCGCGGAGGTGGTGCGGGACTTCCTCGAGTCCACGTAGCCTTCCCGGCGCCCGGCGTTAGCCCCGATGAGGCAACTGCCGGGAAGCTATACTGGCCCCATGGCAACAAAAGCCCGCGTGTCGCTGGAAGAATTCCTTGCCCTTGAGCCCTGCGAGCCGGAGCTGGAGCTTATGGACGGGGAGGTCATCCAGAGGCCCATGGTCGGAAAGAAGCATAGTCAGGTCGCCGGCGAACTCCATTTCCTCCTCAAAACGCACGTGAGGGAGACCAGTGAAGCGGATGTGGACTTCGAACTACGCCACCTGGATCCACATACCGAATGGGTATTCCTGCCTGATGTCTCAGTCACGCTCCGGCAACGCCTCAAGGGCATATCCTTCGACGAAAACCAGCCCGTCGAAGTCCTCCCCGATTTGGCCATCGAAGTCCTCTCGCCCGATGACAGGCCCGGCCGTGTCGCCCGCAAGATCGCCCATTATATGCAGGCCGGGGTGCCCCTCCTCTGGGTCATCGACCCCGAGGCCGAGCAGGTAACAGTCTGGAAACCGGGCGAATCGCCCCGGACCGCCGGCCCGGATGACGAACTTGACGCCGCCCCCGTGCTGCCCGGCTTCCGCGTGCACCTGGCCGCGCTCTTCGAACACGCCCGAAGTTGATACCCTTCCCGCAACTGGTGAGCGCGCTGCGCCCTTGCCGTGAACCCTCCGCTTGCCGCAGCCGCCCACAGGTGATTCGCTAAGGATGATGGCAGAAGCGGCCCAGAAAGAGCGCGAACCCAAGGGCGTCGCAGGCTACGTCTCGCCCTACCCCTACGTGGAAAAGCTGCAACCGCGCATGGACGAGCGCCTCGACCGGCAGGTGCCCCGCGGCGGACAGTTCTGCGGATTCTGCTATGGCCTGCTCCGCAAGGACGCCGAGCGCTGCAGCTTCTGCAAGAAGTCGCTCGCCGAAGCCGGTGTCGCCGACAGCATCCCCCAGGACGTGCTCCGCGCCTACCTGGCGAAGAAGAAGACTGAGGAGCGCTGGGTCCACATGGGCGCCTTCCTCGGGCTGATCATCGCCACCTTCCTTTTCCTCTACCTGGTCGCATGGGCGCCGGGATTCCTCGGCCACCCGGGCGTCGCGCTCGCCGTGCTCATCGGCGGCGGCTACGTCCTGGCGCAGCTCTTCGGCCCGCTCCTCGGCGCCCAGATCGGCTACCGCCGCGGCTCCCGCAAGCGCGACAAAATGTGGGCGAAGTGGCTCGAACAGCGAGAACAATCTGGCACCGCTCCGTAATCGTTGGGCAGACTTTGGACCGTGAACCGTCGGAAATGACCAGAGAGTTCCGTGTAGAATCCTGTTGCTGTGGCGATCCCTGACTATGAATCACTGATGCTGCCGTTCCTTCAGCAGGTCGAGGATGGCGAGCAACACAGGATACGAGATATCCGGGAGCGGCTTGCCCTCGAGCTCTCTCTGCCGCCAGACGACCTTGAAGCCTTGCTACCCTCCGGACGGATGCCAGTGTTCAATAGCCGCGTCCACTGGGCCAAGACCTACCTTGAAAAGGCTGGAGCCGTAGAAGCCCCCTCCCGCGGGATTGTTCGCATAACGCAACGGGGGCGAGACCTCTTGTCAGAAGACCCAGCTCGCATCGACAACGATGTGCTTAATCGCTTTCCGGAATTCGTGGAGTGGCGCACTCGAAGCCAGGCGCGCAACCACGGCGACAAAGCGTCGGCCATCTCCGCTGTCGAGGCCACACAAGACGGCAGGACGCCTGAAGAAACGCTGGAAGAGTCCTACCGGGCCCTGCGGGAAGCAACTGAAGACGAATTGCTGGACAAAGTACGCCTCGCGAGTCCGCTGTTCTTCGAGCGGCTCGTCGTCGATCTGCTTCGTCGCCTGGGGTACGGAGGCGCCAGCGGCTCCGGAGAACACCTCGGCCGCTCAGGGGACGGCGGTGTTGATGGCGTTATCTGGGAAGACAAGCTCGGGCTTGATGTCGTTTACGTCCAGGCCAAGCGCTGGCAGGCGACCGTCGGCCGGCCGGACGTGCAAGCTTTTGCCGGCAGCCTCGAAGGTTTTCGCGCTCGAAAAGGCGTGATGATCACTACGTCGAATTTCTCACCCGACGCCAAGGCCTATGTCGACCGCATCGAAAAACGCATCGTGCTGATCGACGGGCGCCAGCTGGCCCGGCTCATGTTCGACGCCGAGCTGGGCGTCTCCACCGCACGCACCTTTGCCGTTAAGGCGATCGACTCCGACTACTTCGACGAAGATGCCTAAACCACCGCCTTCACCGCGCCCCACGCATCATCCGCCACCGCCTCCGGCGCCTGCGTCCCGTCGATCCGCGCCCAGCGGCCCGCCGGCGCATTCTCCATCAGCGCCAGGTAGCCCGCTCGTACCCGCTCGTGGAAGGCACGCTCTTCCTTCCCCGTCTGCAGCGCCTCGGCTTCGTCCGTCTTCCGCGCCAGGCCAACCTGCGGCGGCAGGTCCAGGAACAGCACCAGGTCCGGCTCCAGCCCACCGGTCGCCAGCCGGTTCACCCGTTCGAGTTCATCGAAATCCAGGCCCCGGCCCCAGCCCTGGTAGGCAAAGGTGCTCGCCTCGAAACGGTCGCAAATCACCACCGCTCCCCGCGCCAGCGCCGGGCGGATAACCGTCGCCACCAGCTGCGCGCGCGCCACCAGGAAGGCGAAGACCTCCGCCCACGGCGCCAGCTCCAGATGGAGCAACTCGCGCACCTGCTCGCCCGCCGGCGTATCGCCCGGCTCCCGCGTCAGCACAACGTCCCGGCCGCTTTCGCGCAGGCGTTCCGCGAGCGCCCGGGCCAGCGTGGTCTTGCCCGCGCCCTCGCCGCCTTCCAGCACGATGAACCGCCCGTGACGCGTCTCGCTCATCCGCGCGAACCCGACCCCGGCGGGAAAGGCAGGATGCGCACCCGGCGCATCGGCTCCTTACCCTGGCTCCGGCTTTCCAGGTTGTAACGCTCCGCGATCTGGTGCTGCACCCGGCGGACAAAGCTGTTCGCCGGCTCCAGCTCGATCGGCCGCCCCTCGTCCAGGACACGGGTGATGGCCTCTTCCGTCGAGCGGAAGATGTCGGCCATGGGGTCCCGGCGCGGCCCCTCCGGGCGCCCGCCGTTACGGATGTCCGGGCGGAACTGCAGCAGCACCTGCTCCATCTGGAAGCTCGTGTTGCTCTTGATCACGTAGACCGGCAGGTTCCGCTGCTCGGCGTCCCGTAGCGCCTGCGGCTTGCGGCGCAGGTACGAGCGCAGCGTCACCACCGCCTCGGCCTGGCGCACATCGTCCACCAGCTTCACGTTCAGCCCCAGGTTCTTCGCCGCCTGCTCCAGCTTCCCCCGCGAAATCCCGAAGGGATAGAGATGGATAGGGCCAGGCTCCCGTGGCTGCATCACCGGCAGCCCCGCGGCCTCTTCCGCCAGGCCGGCTTCGCCTTCCAGGCTCGCCATCTCTCCGGAGGTCGTCTCGACGTCCCCGCGGTCGTTGACAAAGCGCTGCTCCGGCGGCGCCGGCCAGCCCCGCAGGAGGGAGTCGACGGTGTTCGCCACGTCCGGGTGGACAGCCACCCGCTGCCAGCTCTGGATCTCAACCACCACGTCGAAGGTCGGCGGCGCCTTCCGTTCCAGGATCGACTTCTGCGTGCCGCGGCGGCGCGCTTCTTCGTCGCCCAGCGTCACCGACTGGATGCCGCCGATCAGGTCCGCCAGTGTCGGGTTCTGCATCAGGTTGTGCAGCTCGTTGCCGTGCGCCGTGCCCACGAGCTGCACGCCGCGCTCGGCGATCGTCCGCGCCGCCTGCGCTTCCAGCTCCGTGCCGATCTCGTCGATGACGATCACCTCCGGCATGTGGTTTTCCACCGCCTCGATCATCACCGCGTGCTGCAGCGCCGGCGTCGCCACCTGCATACGCCGCGCGCCGCCGATCGACGGGTGCGGGATGTCGCCGTCGCCGCCAATCTCGTTCGATGTGTCCACGATGATCACACGCTTGTTCGCGTCGTCCGCCAGCACGCGCGCAACTTCGCGCAGCATGGTGGTCTTGCCCACGCCCGGCCGGCCAAGCAGCAGGATCGACTTCCCGCCCATCACCAGGTCGTTGATCACCCGGATGGTGCCATA
>SLAK01000278.1 GCA_007126855.1 Dehalococcoidia bacterium
ACCACAGCGCCCTGGTGCAGGCAGGCCTTCGCATGCTTATCGAACGCGAAGGCGCACGCCACCTTGTCCGGCTGGGCGGCAACGAGCCCCGACTGGAGCAACCGTCGCGACGGCGACCCGGTTTCGCATTAACCGACCGTGCCCAGCGGCCAGAAGCGCTTGACGATTAGGCGTGTCTGGGCGCAGGCTTGCTGTGCATTCAGTCATGCGGCTGGGACCCCGGAGCTATCCGGGGTAAACGGGGTAAGTCCGGTGAGAGGCCGGCGCTGTCCCGCAACTGTGAGGCCCAATTCGACGGGCCGAGCCAGAAAACCCGCCTAGCCGCTGAACCGAAAGTCCTTCGCGTGAAAGGAGTCGGTCCGGATGGTCGATCGCGTTACCTGAGTAATCCCTTTCTGCCCGGTTGTTCCTGGCTACGACCCGCTGTCTGCGGGCGACGTGCCTGCGTTCCATTTTCTGAAAGGGATATAGATGCCTCGTTTTGTTCCTGTTTTCTTGATGGCCGCGGTGGCGGCGATGTGGCTCGGTGTGGCTTTCGCCAGCGCTGAGCGCGACGCGGCGCTCCGCGGCGCCGAATACCTGCGCGGCGCGCAGGAGAGTGATGGTGGCTTCGGCGGCTTCGGCCCCGGCCAGACCTTTGACACGGTGTTCGCGTTCCGGTCGGTGGGGATTGACCCGGCGACGGTGACGACGGACGGTAATTCGCCGGCGGACTTCCTGCGGGCGAACCTGGAAGAGGTGACGGAGTCGGCGGGGTTGGCGGCCAAGGCTGCACTCGCGGCCGTGGCGATGGGCCTCGACCCGCGGGATGTTGACGGCGTTGACCTGATCGGCGCAATCGTTGGGTTCCACGACGAAGACTCTGGCGCCTTCGCCGATGATGCTTTCAGTCACGGGCTTGCGGTGCTTGGGCTTGCCTGCACCGGCAACGATGCGCCGAACGGGGCGCTGGAATACCTGCGGGAGGCACAGCTCGATGATGGCGGCTGGGGCTTCGAAGAGGACGGCGATCCCGATACGACGGCCATTGCGCTGCAGGCGTACATCGCGGGCGGCGGCAGCGCGGCGGATGAGACTGGAAGCGCTGCGTTGGCCTTCTTCGCGGAGACGCAGGCGAGCGACGGCGGCTGGGGCTTTGAGCCGGACGAGTCGAATGCAAATTCGACGGCGTACGTCATCCAGGCGCTGATGGCGGCGGGCGAAGACCAGGCCGGCTACGCAATCAACGGCGCGACCCCGATGGAGGCGCTGCTGGCGCTGCAGCAGGAGGATGGCTCGTTCGCCGGGTTCGACCCCGTATTCGCGACCGCGCAGACGGTGCCGGCGCTGGCCGGGCGGACTTTCTGCGACGCGCCGATGACCGAGCTGGACGCGAGCAGCATGGAGGACGCCCCGGCGGAGCCCGAGCCGGCGGCAGTTGGCACGGGGCTCGCTGACCGTGGTCAGCCGCTTCCGTTTGCCGGACTCGGCGCGGCGCTGATGGTCGCCGGGGCTGCCATGTTCGTGGCGTCGCGGCGGTTCGCAAGGTAGAGCGGCGATGCATACCGGGGCATGGGTAGCGTGGGCAGTGATGGTGATGACGATTGCGCTCGTCACCACCAACCCGCTCTACCTGTGCCTGCTGGTGCTTTCGGTGTTCGTGGTGGCGGTCTTCGCGCCGCGGACGGCGACGACGGCGCTGAGCTTCCGGGTGCTGCTGATTGGCGGCGTTGCGGTGCTTGGTTTCTCGGTGGTCATTGCCGCCATCAATGGCGGGCACGGGGAGCGTGTACTGTTCACGATGCCCGGGCCAGAGTTCCCCTCATGGCTGGGTGGGCTGCGGCTGGGCGGACCGGTGACCGCGGAAAGCATGGCGGCGGCGGCCATCCGGGGGATGGCGATTTTCTCGGTGTTCCTGGCATTCGTGGTGTTCAACGGGGTGGTGAGCCCGCACCGGGTGTTGCGGCTGGGGCCGGCGGCGTTGTTCCACGCGGGGCTGGTGCTCACCGTTGGGCTGACGCTGCTTCCGGCGACCATCGAGGACTTCCGGCGCCTGCGCGAGCTGCGAGCGCTGCGGGGCGGGGGGAGCGGCCTTCGGCACGTGCCGGCGCTGCTGGTGCCCGCTGTTATCGGCGGCCTGGAGCGCGCGTTGCGGCTTGCGGAGGCTATGGAGGCGCGGGGATATGCTTCGCCGCCACCGCTGCCGCTGCGGGCACGCTTCGCAGGGTTGGTCTCGGTGCCGCTGGCGCTGGTTGCGGGGTGGACCTGGCTGTACGCGCCGGGGCTTGCGGGGCTGGCATTGCTCCTGGGGGGCGCATCCGCCGGTGCGCTGGTCTATTGGGGGTGGGAGACGTCACGCTCGCGGCGGACGACGCGGATGCGGCCGGAGCCAGCGGGGATGTTCGACGCCGCCGGCATCGCGGTGGCCACGGTGCTTGGGCTCGGGGTGATTGGAGCCCGCGCAAGCGGGGGCATAGACCTCACCTACAACCCGTTCGCCGGGCTGCCCGCGCCCGGATTTGAACTGATGGGGCTGGTGGTGGCGCTGGCGCCGCTCTGGCCGTTGCCACGCCTGCTGCTGCATCCACACGCCGCGCCGTCTGCCGCGCACGATGAGGTACGGGCCACTCCGGAGGTCTATCCGTCATGACGGTGCGCGTATCGGGGCTCAGCTACCGGTATCCGGGCGCGGAGTCGGCGGCGCTGCGCGGCGTAGAGGCGACGTTCGAGCCTGGGAGCCTGACCTTGCTCTGCGGTCCATCGGCAGGCGGAAAGTCCACCCTGCTCCGGTCCATCAACGGGCTTGTGCCGCAGTTTTACGGCGGGACCTATACGGGCTCCGTGACCGTGGGTGGTTTTGACGCGGCGACGACGCCGGCGCGGCGGATGGCGACTGTCGCCGGGATGGTCTTCCAGGAGCCTGAAGCACAGGCCATCGCCGAGCACGTGGAGGACGAGATCGCCTTCGGCATGGAGCAACAGGGTCTCCCGGCGTCCGAAATGTTGCGGCGTTGCACGCGGG
>SLAK01000164.1 GCA_007126855.1 Dehalococcoidia bacterium
GCCGAGGTCAAGGTATATGTCGGCAACCAGCAGGTGGACTCCGCCGCGATCACCATCGGGACAGAGAGCAGCTTCGCGCCGGCGAACTGAACCGTAACGCCCGGCTGAATCTACAGATTCCCTACACCGCGACGCCTGCTGTCGCGCTGCGCTCTACCATGAGGGCATGGACGTCGTCGATGAAGTAAAGTCGCGCCTCGACCCGGTTGAGTACATCGGCCGGGTGGTGAACCTCCAGCGGGCCGGGCGCAACTTTCGCGGCCTCTGCCCCTTCCACAATGAACGGACGCCTTCGTTTTATGTCTTTCCCGACCGCGGCACCTGGCGCTGCTTCGGCGCTTGCGGCGAAGGCGGCGACATCTTCACCTTTGTGCAGAAACGCGAGGGGCTGCAGTTCCGCGACGCGCTCCGCGAACTGGCGGACCTCGCCGGTGTCCAGCTCAGCCGGGAAGCCACGCAAAAGAGAAGCCGCCGCGAACACCTTGCCGCCATCATGTCCGCAGCAGTGGAGTACTACCAGCGCTGCTTTCGCGAAGCGGGCGGCCAGGCAGCGCAGGACTACGTCTACCAGAAGCGTGGCATCACCGAAGCGGCCGTCAGTGCTTTCCGCATCGGCTGGGCGCCGGACGAATGGCGCTCCCTCCACGACTACCTGCTCGGGCGCGGCTACAGCGAAGCGGACGCCGTCGCGGCCGGCCTGCTCATCGAACCCGAGTCGGGCGGGCAGCCCTATGACCGCTTCCGCGGCCGCATCATCATCCCCATCGCCGATGAGCGCGGCGTCTTCGTTGCCATGGGAGGCCGGGCGCTCGGCGACGAAGAGCCAAAGTACCTGAACTCGCCGCAGACAGAGCTCTTCGACAAGGGCCGCACGCTGTTCGGCCTCGACCTGGCGGGCGACGCGGCGCGCGAAAGCGGCTCGGTGGTGGTGGTGGAAGGCTACATGGATGTCATCGGCCCCTGGCAGGCCGGCTTCCGCAATGTGGTCGCGACCATGGGCACGTCGCTCACCGAACACCACGCAAAGCTCCTGCGGCGCTACACCAGCCGCATCGTCCTCGCCATGGACCCGGACTCTGCCGGGATGGCCGCAGCGGAGCGCGCCGGGGAGCTGCTGCTCGGCTCGCCGGAACAGATGGGGCGCGCCGCGCGGCACGCCAACGCAGTGAGCCTGGGCGCGGGGGTTGAGCTGCGTGTGGCCCAGATGCCGGCCGGCAAGGACCCGGATGAGGTCGCCCGCGAAGACCCGAAAGCGTGGACGCGAACAATCGAGCAGGCCCGCCCGTTCCCCGAATTCCTGCTGATGCGCCTTATGGGCGATGGCCGCCCGGAATCCCCGCTGGAAGCGCGCCGCATGGTCGACCGCATGCGCCCCATCCTCGAAGCGGTCACCGACCCGGTAGAGCGGGCAATGTACGTCCAACGGGTCGCACGCCACCTGGATATTCCTGAAACCGCGATCATGGACCGCATCCGTCGGCCGATGCAGCGAGCACCCCGGCCGCGGGACATCGCCGCCGAGGCGCGCCGCACGCCCTCGCCGGAGGACATGCTGCTGGCACTTATCCTGCGGCATCCATCCCTTCGCCTGAAAGTGCGCGGGCTGCCGGCCGACCTCTTCAGCAGCGGCATCAACCGGGAACTCTTCCTCCGGTGGGTCGCCGACGAGGACCTGGCCATGGAGGGCGAGGACGACCCGGCAGCGGGACACATCCAGTGGCTCCGGGGCCTGCGGCTGCCACCCTACAGTGACGAAGAGGCGCGGAAGGCGGCTGGCCAGACTATCCACGCCATCCTCAAAGAGCGGTTGCTGCAGCGGCAGGCAGCGTTGAGCGAGGATGTCGCCAGCCTCGAACGCGAGCTCGGCGCCAACCGCGTCGCCGAGTTATCCGAAATGGCGTGGCGCGGCGCGCTCATCCCCGATGACGCCGACCGCGTCGCGCACATGGTCATCGAGGACCTGGAACTCGGGCTCAGTTTGCACCGCCGGGAAGAACCACGGCTGGCCTGATCAGGGGGTGAAGTCGCCGTTGGCCGGGCCGCGGGCGCCAGCGTAAGCAAAGCCAAGCACCGACGCCGCGGCACAGACAGCCGCGGCCTCATCCAGGTCGCCGGCCCCTGCCAGCACCCGGGCCGCCGCGCCATCGAGTCCATCGAGCGCGCGCGGAGTGTCCAGGTCGTCGTCCATCGCTTCGGCGAACGCATGCAGGATGGGGTGATCACGCGGGACCTCGTTGCCGGGCGCTGCCGCGCAGGCTGCCTTGAGCCGCTCGTGCCGCTCGCGCAGCCCGTCGAGGATGCCGTTCCTGTAGTCGGCGTCGGTGCGGTAGTGCTCGCTCAGCAAGTAGAGGCGCAGGTGATCCGGCTCCACGCGCTCCAGCAGGTTGCGCGCCAGCACCAGGTTTCCGAGGGACTTGCTCATCTTGACCCCGTCGAGCTTGAGCATGCCGTTGTGCATCCACCAGGAGCAGAAGGGCCGCTTGCCGGTCGTCGATTCGGGCTGCGCAACCTCGTTTTCGTGGTGAGGGAAGATCAGGTCGCTCCCGCCGCCGTGGATATCGATCTGCTCGCCCAGGTGAGTTACCGACATAGCGGTGCATTCGATGCTCCAGCCGGGACGCCCGTTTCCCCAAGGACTCGGCCATGAGGGGTCGCCTGGCTCGACCGTCTGCCATAGCAGGAAGTCCAGCGGACCGCGCCGCTTCTCAGCGTGCTTCACTTCCGGGTTGTCGCGCTGCTCGAGCTCGCCGGGCGTCACGCCGTTGAGCCGGCCATAGGCGGGATAGCTGGCAACATCGAAGAAGACATCGCCGTCCACCGCATAGGCATGGCCGGCGGCGATGATGCGCTCAACCATCTCGATAATCTGCGGGATGTGGTCCGTCGCAAACGGGTAGACCGTCGGCCGCAGTACGTTGAGCGTGTCCATGTCGTTGCGAAAGATCGCGTCGTTCTCGTCGCGGATTTCGGCGATCGGCCGACCACCCTGGCGCTTCGAAAC
>SLAK01000090.1 GCA_007126855.1 Dehalococcoidia bacterium
GAAATGTTTTCCATCGGGTAGTGGATCTCCGTGCACACATGCCTACGGTGGTGGCATGTCGCGCGTGAAAGAAGGACGGCACTACCAGCGCCGCCAGGAATGGTCCGAACGGCAAGAGCAGGTTTTCGACCTGCTGGTGAAGAACTACACCAACCGTGAGATTGCCGAGACGCTCGGCATCTCGCTGGACGGGGCCAAGTACCACGTCAGCGAGCTGATCACCCGGCTGGGGGTGGAAACGCGGGAACAGGCAGCCGACTACTGGCGGCAGCAGAAGAGCATCCGGGCCCGCTTCCGCAGCGCCGCGCGGGCCCTGTCAGCGCCGTTGGCGCTGCGCTGGGTGGCCGCAGCCGGCGGCGCGGTGTTGCTGGCGGGCATCGTCGCGGTGATTGCGGTGTTACTGCTGCAGGGAGGCGACGGGCAGGACGCCGCCGCGCCGGATGTGACCCCGACGCCGGTCGCGACCGAGCCGGCAGACACGGTAACGGCGACTCCGGACGACCGCGATGGCGATGAGCCAGCGCGCATCGAGCTGGACGATGATGGGTTTCCGCTGGGAGCGGCCGGGCCGATCCTGGTGTACGCGGAACCTCCTGATGAGCGCGGCTCCGCCTACCGCGTGTTCCTTTACGATGCGGGGCGCCACGAGCACCTTGGCTGGTTGGAGTTGGGCGGTGTTCCGCCCCAGCTTGCCGGGAAGGAGTACGTAGTCCTCACCGAGGACGAACTGGTCGCCTACCAGTTAGATGGCAGCCGAAGCCGCACAGTGGCGAGCACAGAGGAGGATAGCCTTTTCTATGGCATGTCCCCCGCTGTTTCTCCAGATGGAAGATTCGTTGCGGTCCTCATCATCGCCGAGGACGGGCCCGACTTTCTTGCCATCACAAGGGTGATTGAGATCGAGACCGGCCAGACGGTGATCGAAGTAACCAGTCCGCTACAGAGCCGCGAGAATGAAGGCTGGTTCGGCTGGCCCATGCCCTGCTGCTGGTCGGCGGATAGCAGCGTGTTGCTTATGCGGGGCAACACGGAGTCCGAAGCGCCCGGGACGCTGGGCTACCTCGCCCTCGACGGAGAGCTGCACGCCAGCGGGGTGCACGCATTCGGCCTTATCGACCCGACGCGCGAGCGGGTTGCTGCGATGGATCCCGGCGCAATGATGATCGGCGGTCCGATGCCGGAGCTCAGGATTGTCGAGCTTGACGATGGCTCAGAACAGGTTGTGCATGCCGGGGAGGAAGAGCTCCTTCTGCTGCCTTACGAATGGTCGCCGGATGGGTCTGCGCTGCTCTACCGGGTGAACGAGCCGGACGGGGACGATTGGCGGCTACGTGAGGTGCGCATGTTGGACCTGGCGACAGGCGAGGATTCGCTTGCGCCACCCGTCAACGATCTGCGGGCGGAGTGGTACGGCGACCGCGCGATCGGCTTCGTGTGCGACGACGGCTCAGAGCCAACGGGAATGCTGGACTGGTTCGGGACGCGCACGGGTGTTGGCTGTGCAGAGGGGGATACGACGGTCGTGGTGGACGGGGTGGAAGTGGACCAGGTGCCGCACCCGACAATCCTTGGCTGGGTCGAGCGCGAGGACTAAATCGCCTGTCCTTATGTCGCCTGATTAGCGGTTTCACAAACCTGTGCGAGCTGCGCCCGTTCAGGCGGCGGAGCGGCTGCTCGTGAAGGTGCCGGTTTCGATGCGGTCGCGGCCATTTTCCTTCGCGGCGCGGAGCGCCTGGTCGGCGCTTGCGACCAAATCGAGCTCGTCGTCATCCTGCGGCTTGTCCACGGAAACGACGCCGCCGGAGACCCGGACGTCGATCGGCACGCGGCCAAGGAGCATGGGGCGCGCTGATACGGCGAGCGCGAACCGCTCGGCCGCGACTTTCGCGTTGTCGGCGGAGGTTTCCGGGAAGATGGCGATGAACTCTTCTCCGCCCCAGCGGGCGAGCACATCGTAGGGCCGGCGCGCGGAGTCGAGCCGTCGGGCCAACTCGCGGAGCACGATGTCGCCCATGGGGTGTCCATGCGTGTCGTTGATTGTCTTGAAGCGGTCGACATCGAACATCGCCACGGCGATGGGCCTGCCGCTGCGCGAGGCGCGACTGAGTTCTTCGGCAAGCCGCAGCTCGAAGGCGCGCCTGTTCATCAGCCCGGTGAGCTGGTCGGTGTTGGCCACGCGGGTCAGCTCTTCGATGGCTTCCTTCAGTTCGCGCTGGGTGCGCTCGAGCAGGTCGGCGTAGCGCTGCAGCCGTTCGGCATCGATGCGCCGGTTCGTGACGTCGCGGCCGCTGATGTACATGCGTCCAAGTTCAAGGTCGGCCCGGGCGGACCACTGGAACCACCGGACCTCGCCGCTGGCAATCACGCACCGGAATTCGAACATGACGGTGGTGCCACCCCGGCGAATTTCGGCGATGCGCTCTTCAACGAGCGGCCAATCTTCCGGGTAGACATATGACGACAGGTCGCGCCCGATGACCTCTTCTTGCGTATAGCCGAAGGCGCTCAGGAAGGCCGGGTTGACGGCGATGACCTCGTCGAAGGACGAGATTACGAACATATCGACCGACAACTCGAAGAGTGGCTGCAAATCTGCAAGGGTTAGTTTCATTGGCTGCTCCCGCGCACGGCAACATACAGTTGCCTCACCATTTCGATCGTCGGAATCCAGGTGATTTGCGAGCTGGACGCGGTGACCTGCGGGGAACAGACAGGTGACAGCCTGTGCGCACAAGAGGACAGGCTGCCCGGAGGCCATTGCCAGATTATGTGGCCTTTTGTATGGCCTCCCGCACGCGGTCGGCGCGGATCTTGCCGTGGGAGGCGTCCCAGGTGGTGGCGCCGTTGCGCAGGATGATGGTCTGCGGGGACTGGTGCTTCACGCCGGTGCGGGATTCGACGGCGCGCTTCACGTCGTGCTGGACGGTGACGTCGACAAGTGCGATCTCGCCGTCGAGTTCGAGCATCTCGTCGTAGGCCATGGAGCTCA
>SLAK01000258.1 GCA_007126855.1 Dehalococcoidia bacterium
AGCAGCCGCCATGCGAGGCGGAGCATTTCGACGGAGACGTGGGCGCCATCGCAGATGAGCTCACAGGTGACGCGGCCGTCGAGCAGGGCCGCGGTGGCAATGCCGCCTTCGCGCTGGTGGAGCGGGCGCATGGCGTTGAACAGGTGCGTAGTGTGGGTGGCGCCGGCGTCGAAAGCCGCGGTTGCCTGGTGGAAGGTCGCGTCGCTGTGGCCGAGGGCGGGGACGGCGCCGCTGCGAAGCAGGACAGCAACGAGTTCGAGCGCGCCCGGGAGCTCGGGCGCCAGCGTCATGGCACGAAGCTTCCCTTCAGCGGTTTCGACGTAGCGTTCGATTTCATCCGACGCGGGCTGGCGGAGCGCGGCGGCGTCGAAGGCTCCTTTGCGGACGGGATTGAGGAAGGGGCCTTCCAGGTGAATGCCCAGGGATTCGGCGCCGGGTGAGCGGCCGATGGCGGGGGCGAGGCCTTCGAGGGTGCGGATGATGTCGGCCGGGTGGCGGCCGGAGGTGCTGACCAGGAATGCGGTGACGCCATGGCGAGGCGCCCAGTCGCTATAGGTGGCCAGCCGGCTGGCGTCCCGGGTGAAGAAGGAATTGCCGCCGCCCCCGTGGCAGTGGATGTCGATGAATCCGGGGCCAAGCACGAGGCCGCGGGCATCGATGAGGTGCGCGCCGTCAAGTTCGAGGTTATCGCTGACGGCGGCGATGCGGCCGTCTTCGCAAAGGATGTCGGCGAAAACCAGTTCAGGCCCGACGACAGCTTGTGCGCCCTGGATGAGCATCCGCATGATACGACTGTATCGGCCCGACCGGACTGCGCCAGCCGGGCGCGGCGACGCCTATTTGACATGCGGGCTCTGGATGGGCACAAACACCCTGTGAAGGAACAGTGGCGAATCCACCGTTTGCTGCTGGCAACGGTGCAGTATCCAGACTGGCACCCGCGGACGGGTGTGGGACCGGTGTACGGTTTTGCGATTGCCGGACCCGGCGGCTACGTGCTCTACGATACAGGGATCGGGCCACCGCACCCCACCATCGATCGGCTCTATTCACCGACGCGGTACCAAGTGGACCGTGTGCTACGGCGCACGGGACTTCCGGCCGTTCCGATGGCGATCGTCCTGAGCCACCTTCACTTCGATCACTGCGGAAACGTGGCTCAGTTCCCCGGAGTGCCAACTTTCGTACAGGCGCGTGAATGGGCGGCAGCGCAGGAGGAAGGCTATACGATCCGCGAATTCTTTGACGCGCCAGGGATGGACTTCCGGAGAGTCGACGGGATGGCCGCGGTCACGCCTGGCATCGAAGCAATCGCCACTCCGGGCCACACACCCGGGCACCAGTCGCTGGCCATCTCCACAATGACGGGCCTGGAGGTGATTGGCGGACAGGCAGCCGAGACCGTGGAGGACTGGGAACGGCACATTGCCGGTGACGAAACGGGTCTCTCAGAGGAGGCCCGCCAGTCACTCAACACGCTGGCTGCGATAGACCCGCGCGCCGTGCACTTCAGTCACGACGATCGAGTCTGGAGCAGGTGAGCAGGTTAGCTCTGCGAGATCTCGTCGATGCGGAATTCGAGCTGGCCGGAAGGCGTCTCGACGTTCACGACGTCGCCGGGGCGGCGGCCGATGAGGGCCTTGCCGACGGGCGATTCGACAGAGATTTTCTGTTCGCGGGCGTTGGCCTCGTGGGGGCCAACGAGCTTCCAGGTGTTGGAGGTATCGTTGTCGAGCCGGGTGACCTTGACCATGGACCCGACGGCGGAGACGTCGGCTGTGGACTGGCCTGCGATGACGGCGCGCTTGAGCGCGGCTTCGATTTCGCGGCGGCGTTGATCGTTGAAGGCGAGGGCTTCGCGCGCGGCTTCGAGGGGTGAGTTTTCGCGGAAGTCCTTGTCTTCGCGGGCTTCCTGGATAGCCTTGACGATTTCGGGATGCTGGGCCTGGAGCTGTTCCAGTTCTTCGCGCAGGGCTTCCACGCCCTCGGCGGTCATTTCGATGGTTTCGCTCGAGGTGGTGCGGACGTGGGCTCCAGAGCTGGTGGACGAAGTGCGGCTGCTACTCCGCTTCACGCGCACGTAGACGCCAAGGTTCTTGTGCGTGTAGCTGCGCTTCTTGAGGAACTGGAACCAGTCCTTGAGCGCGGCAACGCGGTCGGGGGCGGCCGGGTCGGTCGACTGGATCTGCGTTTCGCGGAAGTGTTCGACATGGCTCTCGGTGAGCGAGGCGATCCAGAGGTCATGGCCAGCGAACTCCACGTATTTGCGTACGTAGGTCCCGTAGCGCATGCGCGATTCTGGCTTGAGCGAGTCGAGGTATTCCTGGAAGGCCTGTCCGAGAGTGACGGCACCGTTCTGCGTGGAAGTCAATTGGTCTGTCACCCCTATAGCGTAACATTCTTCGCGCAAGTGATGGGCGATCTTTCCCAAACTCCCTTGAGCTGGGACGAGCTGCCGGGCTGGTTTCCGGAATTCAAGGACAGCAAGCGCTGGCTGCCGCTGCTGGAACGCCACTACGCGCTGGTCGGGGCAGCTTCGCGGGAGACGCCGGTGACGACCGTCGCGGCCGAGGAGGCGCCACGGCGGCTCTACGGGGAGTCGCTGGAGCTACTGCGCGTCGCGCTCGGGCACCTGGACACGGCGACGCCGGACCTGATCGACGTTGGCAGCGGCGGCGGTTATCCGGGGCTGGTGATCGCGGCAGTGAAGCCGGAGTGGCGAGTGACGCTGGTGGAGCCGCTGCGGAAGCGGGCGCGGCTGCTCGAGGCGATGGCTCGAGAGCTGGGCCTGGAGCAGGTGGCGGTGGTCGCAGCGCGCGCCGAGGAGGCGGGGCGCGGCGAGCTGCGAGACAGCGCTGACCTGGTGACGGCGCGAGCGGTGGCGGAGCTGCGGGAGGTGCTGGAATACACGGCGCCGCTGGCAGCAGGGGGCGGCCTGCTGGCGCTCCCAAAGGGCAGCCGCCTGCCGGAAGAGGAGGCTGCGGC
>SLAK01000127.1 GCA_007126855.1 Dehalococcoidia bacterium
AATCCCCTGTGTACGCGAGCTTGCGGGATGTGGCTGAGGCGGCTGGGGGCGCTGGGGCTTGGGGCGGTTGCGGTGGCGCTGTCCGCATGCGGCAGCGAGGTACGCCTGCCCGACCAGGGGCAATGCCCGGCGCCGGAAGCGGTGCAGACAGATGATAGCGACGACTCTGCCTACCGGGCGGCGGTCCGCCGAAACCTGGAGCGGATCATGCTGCTGGAAGAGGCCTTCCGGGAGGAATGGCCGCGGAGGAGGCTGCGGGAGCGCGAGCAGTTTCGTATCGACTATGCGCGGTATGCGCACCTTGGGCGGTGCACGGCGGAGGTGATGCTGGAGCTGGAGCCGCCGGGCGAGCATTTCGAAGACTTCGGCCGGTCGCTGGACGATTTTGCGCTGCGTTACCAGGATGCGCTGGGCGATGGAGAGCGCGCGGTGGCGAGCCGCAACCGTTCGGCCTACGGTCGCTGGGTTGAGGATATCGACGACCTGGAGGCGGAGGCGCGGGACCTCCACGCGGAGATCCTGGGCATTCGGCCGAGCGAGTGATCAGGTGCCGCGGGGCATGCCGAGGCCGCGCTGGGCGATGATGTTCTTCTGGATCTCGCTGGTGCCGCCGCCAATGGGGCCGGACATGGCAAGCAGGTAGGCGGTGAGCACGCGCCCGCGGAGCTGCTCCCAGCCAGACCCGGGTTCGAGCTGGCCATAAGCGCCGAGCAGGTTGACGCCGGTGTTTGCGACTTTGATGCCCAGCAGGGCCATCCAGACCTTGCCCATGCTGGCTTCGTAGTTCGGGACGCGCCCCTGGGCCTGCAGCCAGACCGTGCGGTAGGCGATGAGGCGCCCGGTCTCGGCTTCGACGGCCAGGTCGGCGAGTTTGTGGCGCACTTCGGGCTTGTCCCAGGGCCGTCCGCCGGGGTGAGTCTCCTTCGCCCAGCGGATGAGGTCGTGGATGGTACGGCGGGCGCCGCTGATGGCGGCGATGTTCGAACGTTCGAAGTCGAGGGTGGTAGTGGCGACGTACCAGCCATTGTCGACACCGCCCAGGACGTTCTCAGCGGGGACGCGGACGTCTTCGAAGAAGACCTGGTTGAAGTCGTGGCGGTAGGCGATGTTGTCGATGCCCTGCACGGTCACGCCCGGGGATTTCATGTCGACCATGAACGCCGAGATGCCCTTGTGCTTGGGCACGTCGGGGTTGGTACGGGCCAGGAGCATGATCATGTCGGCGATGTGGGCGTTGGAGGTCCAGATCTTCTGGCCGTTGATCACGTAGTCGTCGCCGTCGCGGACGGCGCGGGTCTGCATGCTGGCCAGGTCGGAGCCGGACTCGGGCTCGGAGAAGCCCTGGCAGTACCAGACTTCGCCGGAGGCCATGGGTGGCAGGAAGCGCTTCTTCTGCTCGTCGGTGCCGTGGACGAGCGTGGTGGGACCGGTGATGCCGATCGTGAAGAGCCGGCCGCCCGACGGCGCGCGGTGGTACGCGAGCTCTTCGTTGAGGACCATCTGTTCGACGGGGGATTTGCCCATGCCGCCGTATTCCTCGGGCCAGGCGGGGGCGAACCAGCGCCGTGCGCCGAGCTTCTTCGTAAATTCGCGTGCGAAAGCCATCTGTTCTTCGTTATCGAAGAAGTCGTCGTCGCCTTCGAAGTCAGGCGGCAGTTCTTGCTTCAGAAAGGCGCGGAGGTCGTTTCGCCAGGCTTCCGTTTCGGGCGAAAGGTGAAAATCCATGGGCATCTCCGGTGCGACAGGGGTGTAGGGAAGAGTCTACGTGGGAGGTTGGACGGGCGATAGCGGAACGCGCCCGGGTTTTGGCTACGATATGCGTGTTGACCGCGCGGACAGCTGGAAAAAGGCAGACGCCGCCGTGCTGTGCAGGGCGGCGTCTTATCCGATTGCGCTCCTCAGGGGCGTGGGCTCATGCCGAACCACGCCAGCCGCTCAGTCGTTTCCTGTGCCATCGGTCTCCGACGGCATGAAGCGCAGAACACCATCTGCGGTGAAGGTGCCTTTGCCAATCTCAACGTTTTCCAGCCGCAAGCTTCCCTCGAATTGGAGTGGCGCCTCCGAACCTGCCAGAAACAGCTCTCCTTCGATGTCGCCGAAGGCGGTGCCGTCCCGCAGCCTGAGGTTGGCGACACCCTCGCCCGTGAACTCGGTGCCGTCCCGCATGACGCCGACGATAATCACCACCGCCACCAGGCTCTGGCTTCCGATCTCGGTGATGGTGCCGTCCAGGGAGACCCGGGCGGTAGAGTTGAGCTTGATGTTGTCGCCCGGCATTACGCCGTAGATTGACGCCGCGCACTGCTCACTGCTGACCCTCAGTTCGCCTGTGCCGTGGGGCGTGTTGGTGAAGCCCCCAAAGACGTACGCATGCTCTGCTTCCAGGTCCTGGTCCAGGACAATGATGTATGTGATCTCTTGCCAAAGGGAGCCGCAGGTCCCCCTGCCATCGGGACCGCTGATGTTGCCGGAGAGGACCTGGTCAACTTCATACACGAAGCAACCGGCGGGCGAACCATCTCCTTCCACGCAAGCAGCCTCACCGGTAGCACGGGCCTCCCAATCGAATTCGATCCCGGTCGCCACGCTTGTCAGCCTCGCCTGCGAACTCCCGGTCACCCGGATATCGCGACCGCGAGCGGCGTCGAGAAACAAGTCGAAGTCTTGCTGCATATCGAACACATGGGTTCGAGGGGTCCGTGTTCCTTCCTCGGGTGCCGTGTGGACCAGGGTCTCGATTCCATTGCCTTCGAGCCGGAGCCCGGCGCCGACGTGGTCGATGATGATCTGGGTGGAAATGTCTGGCGTTGGATAAATCGTGAACTCGAGGGTCACGTTCCCGGTCGGGTAGGTGCCGAGTATCGGCTCGTCGGCGGCCTGGCCGCGAACGAGGCCAAAGGCCGCGATGAGTGCGACGCCGAGCAGCAGGAACCGCGCGGTGGTTTTGTGTACGTGTTGCACGTGACCCTCCCTAAAGTGCAGGCGTGTTCAGGGCTGGCGCGCGGTGCATACCCGGCGCGAGCGTAGTGAAACAAGAGCCTAAGCAGTGCTTGACATCGTGTCAAGTGGCGCAAGCAAGGTACCTCGAGACGTGGAACGCAAACTCACGCTGCGGTGAGCTGGGCGACGATATCGGCGCCATCGAGCCAGACGTTTTCGCGGCTCATCTTGCCCTCTTTGAACTCCCAGACGTGGAGCATGCGGAAGGAGATGCGCTTACCGTTGCCGGGGACGCCGAGGAACTCGCCGGGCACGGTGCCGGTCCAGATGTGCTCGATGACGGCGAAGTCGGGGCCATAGTAGGAGTGGACGACCTTCATCTCTTCGGACTTGATGTTGGAGGTGAGGAAGTCGTAGAAGCCCTTGGCCTGTTGCTTGCCGTTCATCGGCCCCTGGGGCCAGCCGACGACGTCATGCACCACGTCGTCTGTGTACATGGCGACGCAGCCGTCAGTGTCGCCGGCGAATTCGGCTTTCAGGTGCTCTTCGATAAGGCGGTCGATCTCTTCGCGTTGCATATTTCCACCGGGATAGTAAAGTCACAGTACTACCTGCGCAGGCAGATAGTACGAGGTACGTACTAACGTGTCAAGCAAATCATTGGATTCCGGTTTCCCGCCACCCACGGTCGGAGCGCTCCTGCGGCTCGCATGGCTGCGATTCCGGGAACGGATCTACCAGCGAGTGCAGGAGGCCGGGTACACCGACCTGCTGCCAATGCACGTGATGCTGTTCCGTTACCCGACTATCGAGGGCCTGCGGCCGACGCAGCTTGCGGAGCAGGCCGGGTTGAGCAAGCAGGCGATGAACGATCTGTTGCGGCAACTGGAGTCCATGGGATACCTGGAGCGGCGTCGCGACCCGGCCGACGGCCGTGCCCGGCTCATTACGCTGACCGGCCGGGGGCAGAGGCTGATGGACCTCCTTTACCGGGTTTCGTCGGAGATAGCAGAGGAGTGGGAGCAGCAGGTGGGGAAGGCTCGTCTCGATGCGCTGCGCGCGACGCTGGTAGAGATTGTGGACAGCGAAAGGCAGAACCGCGACCAACCCACGAGCAGGACGCGTTAACCGGGACGGCCCTCCTGGCGTTATGTTCGATCCCGGAGGGAAGAGCCATGACCGCTGAGAACGAACCCGCGCTCGGACGGCGAAACTACGAGCAGTTCGCGCGACGCTACGCGGAAGCCGTGCCGACCAAGCCGCACAACGCCTACTACGACCGCCCGGCGGTGCTGGCACTGCTGCCCGAACTCCGGGGCAAGCGCGTGCTGGACGCCGGCTGCGGGCCGGGCATCTACGCGGAGGAGCTGGTCAACAGGGGCGCATCGGTGGTGGCGGTGGATGTTACGCCGGAGTTCGTCGCCATGACGCGGGGGCGGCTGGGCGAGCGCGCAACCGTGCTCGAGGCCGATCTGGAGCAGCCGCTCGACTTCGCACGGGACGCCGAGTTCGATGTGGTGGTCTGCCCGCTGGTGCTCGACTACATCGAAGACTGGCAGCCGACGCTCGGCGAGTTCCACCGGATACTGAAGCCGGGTGGCGTTTTCGCTTTTTCGCAGGGTCATCCGTGGAACGACTGGCAGCTTGCCAGTGCGCGCGGGCTGGTCTCGGGCACCTACTTCGACACGGAACGCTACACCATGGAGTGGCACGGCTTCGGCGAGCCGTACCCACGGATAACTGCCTTCCGTCGTCCGCTCGAGGCGATGATCAACCCGGTCATCGACGCGGGGTTCCAGATCGAGCGCATCGTGGAGCCCCGGCCGACCGAGGAGTTCCGCGCCGTGGACCCCGAACGGTACGAGCGGCTGATGCGGGAGCCGGGGTTCATCGGTGTGCGGGCGGTGAAGCTGTAGGCGGCCACCTCCAGCAGCTTCCGGATTCGAAGCGAATGCTTGCCGTTCACCGCCGTTTCTTACGAACTTCTTACACTCTGCCCTGCTGCCGAGGCCGCCATACCGGTTTTAGATAGTTGATGCCGGCTGTATCTTGGGCGCCGGCAGTTCACGGGGCTTCCTGGCCGCGCCATGCAGCCGGGGGAACACGACGGGGTGCGGCGGCGGACTGCGGACACTGCAAGGCAGCGACCCTCGCAGGCGGGACCAGTGTATCCCTGGGCAAAGAACGGACGCAGTGATGCGGTTCGGGTGACTCCGCGAGCGCCGCAGCCTCTCACTATCACCAAGAAGGGAGAACCAACATGAACAGCAGAGGCATCGTGGGCTTTGGGCCCAGGGCTATCGGGCTTGCGGCGGTGGTCGCAGTGGTGGCGTTTCTCGGGGCGGCGGCCTTCGCCGTCGCGTCGGCCATGAACGAAGAGAGCGAGGTGATCCACGCCTGCGTTGACCCGGGTGGGGAATTGCGGCTCGTGGAAAGCGATGAAGAGTGCCGGCCCAATGAGGAGCCGGTGCACTGGAACGTCGAGGGGCCTGAAGGTCCAGCCGGGCCGGAAGGGGAACAGGGTCCACAAGGGCCAGAAGGTCCAGCGGGACCCGAAGGCCCGGAGGGTCCGGCGGGACACGCGGAAGTGTTCGTGAACGTCGAAGACGGCGACGCCACCACGTTGCTCGACAACGCGTTCATGAAGTTCGACGGCGTCGAGGGCGAAGCCGAGAGCGAGCTTCACAAGGGGTGGAGCGACGTGCTGAGCCTGAGCCACAGGACCACCATTGAGTACGATCTGCAAACGCGAACCGTAAGTGGTAATGCGGTTCCCGGGCTCGTTGAGATCGTGAAGCCAGTTGACAGTGCCTCTGCCGACCTGCAGGGCGCGGCCTTCTTCCCAGCGCCGTTCGACACCGTCGAGATCGAGCTCCTGAGGGTCGAGGGGGAGGAGAAGTTGCCCTATTACAGGATCGAACTCACGGATGTGAGAGTCGTCGACCACAAGTTCGGTGAAAGCAATGTGGGCGGCGTTCCAACCGAGACCATCTCGCTCCTGTACGAGTCCATCCGGGTGACATACACGGACCCGTCAGGCAATGAGCATAGTGCGTTCTGGGCCCCGATCGTGATCGAGTAAGCGACCTGGCCCCGGATCCAGAAGGCCCACCTCATCTACGGGTGGAATAATCGGACCCAGACTGCGGAGTGAGTCCCTGCCGGTTCGCCTGGCGGCCCATCTCCCGGACCGCTCCGGGAGATGGGCGCGCCTCCTTGCCGACTAAAAGACGGCGATGGGGTTGACCGGGCTCCCCGTGCCGCCGCGGATGTGGAGCGGGTTCACGGTGAGCATGAACTCGTAGCGGCCTTCCTCGGCGCAGGCGTCGGCCAGCGGTTCGAGCAGGGAGTTGTCCAGCAGGGGCAGGCCCAGGTAGACGATGGCGAAGACGTGCACCGGCCCGCCGGCGCGCGGCGGCTCTTCGAACATCGGGTAGGGCGTGGGGCGATGGTCCATCTGGTCCCAAACGAGGATGGAGACATCGCGCTCCTTGAGCACGGGGACGCAGTCGACCTGGAGGCCGGCCTGCGGGCGGACGCCGGGAGTGTATTCGGGATGGGCAGCGAAGAACTTTTCGCGGCCAGAGTAGACGCATAGCGCGTCGCCGGGCCGCAGCTCGACACCCTGCTTCGCGGCGGCTTCTTCGATTTCGTAGCCGCGGACGGGTTCGTCGACTGCGACGTAATCGACGCCGCGGTAGCGGGGGATGTCGACCAGCACGCCACGGGTGGTGATGCCGTTCGACCAGGCCGCGACGTCGCCGGACTGTGCGCCGAAGGAGGTAACGTCCTCGGCTGGCTTGCCGTTCCACATCTTGCCCTGCCAGAAGATGTGGCAAAGGGAGTCGACGTGGGTGGTGGCATAGCCGTGGAAGCGGATGCCGATGTAGTCGGCGGAGAAGTCGACGCCGGACTGCACGAAGTGCTGCGCCGGGTACCAGTTGCCGGGCTTGCCGATGGTGTCCCAGGGGCGCGAAAGGGAGACGGCGCGGCCGGATTTCACCGTGGCGGCGGCTTCGACGCGCTTTTCGCGCGTGATGAGGTTGATGGTGCCGGCGGAGTCGTCGGGGCCCCAGCGTCCCCAGTTGGTGTATTTGTCGAAGTAGGCGCGGACTTCGTCTTCGGTGGGGACGGGGCGGTAGTTGGTCATGCGTTCCTCCTTGCGGAGGGAAGATAGCAGATGGGAGTGGGGAGGGAGGAGGGAGGAGGGAAGAGTCCCGCGGCAATTCACCTTCCGCAGTCCTGGAGGAGATGCCCGGGGTGCGGGCAGGCGAGGCAGGGATAGAATGCGGGCGTGACCTCCAAACACGGAAAGCTGGCGGGCAAGGTTGCGCTGGTGACGGGCGCGGGGCGCGGGCTGGGGCTGGAGATGGCGAAGGGGCTGGCCGCCGAGGGGGCGCTTGTCCTGGTGAACGGGCGCGACGAGGCTGTGCTAAAGGCGGCGGTGAAGGCGATCAGTGAAACGGGCCGGGGCGCGGAGGCACTGGCCTTCGACATCGCCAGCGAAGAGGAGGTGGAGGGTGCGTTCGAGCGCATCCGGGACGCGCATGGCGGCCTGGACATCCTGGTGAACAACGTGGGGGTGCGTGACCGGCGGGCGTTCTTCGACTTCGACCTTCCGTCGGTGCGGCGGTTGTTGGAGGTGGACCTGGTGGCGCCGTTCAACCTCTGCCAGCACGCGGCGCGGCTCATGATGGAGCGGGGCGAGGGCCGGATCGTGAACGTGACATCGATCGCGGGGCCGATCGCGCGAAGCGGGGACGCGGCCTATACGACGGCGAAGGGCGGGCTGGAGGCGATGACACGGGCGCTGGCGGCGGAGCTTGGGCCGCACAGCATCACGGTGAACGCGGTGGCGCCGGGCTATTTCGCGACAGAGGCGAACGCAGAAATGGTAGCCGACCGGTCGGTGGCCGAATGGCTGGAGCAGCGGACGTCGCTGGGCCGCTGGGGCAGGCCGGAGGAGATTGCCGGCGCGGTGGTCTTCCTGGCGTCGCCGGCGGCGTCATACGTGACGGGACAGGTGATCGCGGTGGATGGCGGCTACCTGGCGCACTTTTGAAGTGGCGAATGTCGAATGGCGAGCGCCGAATGACGACTCAGGATTCGGTGGGCTCGGTGAGGGTGGACTTGATGCGCTCCAGGCGGTCGTCTTCGACGCCGACGGACTGGAAGTAGTCGGCGGCGCTGCCGTAGTTCTGACGGACGAGGTCGATGTAGCCGGCGATGCGCTCGGGCGGTGTGGCGAGCCGTTCGCGGATCTCGTCGCGGGTGCCTTCGAGCTCGCGGCCGGTCGATTCCAGGTAGTCGATGAGGCGTTCGATGCTGGCGTTGCTGAGCGCGTATTCGGCGGCGATGTCTTCCTCACGCGCGCCAAGGAGGTCCATGAGCAGGGCAAGGAGCACGCCTGTGCGGTCCTTGCCCGCTGTGCAGTGCACCAGGACGGGGTAGGCGTCCTGCGCGGAGAGAAGTTCGCAGGCCTGTGCGAATCGGTCGGCGCCAATCTTCAGGTAGTGGAAGTAGCGGTGCGGGCCGGGGCCGGGGCCATAGAGGCCGTTGAGTTCTTCGATGAGGCCTTCTTGCGAGATGGTCTCGGGGAAGAGCGAAAGCGGCTTGTGGACATGCGCAAGCGCCCGGGGGGTGGCTGCGGTCAGTTCGTCAGGATGGCGAAGGTCGAGCACTGCGGCCAGGCGGATCTTCGCGGTGAGGATTTCGGCGTCACTTTCGGTCATCAGTTCGAGCGCGCCGGAGCGGTAGACCATGCCGGGGCGGATGCGGCCGCCGTCTTTCAGGGGATACGGGGCAAGTGCCCGGAAGTTGTGGACGCCTTCGAGTTCGATGGTGGTGGTTAGCATGGTGGTGAAGGTACCGAATGCGGTGTTAAGGGGACAAGCGGCTCTCTACAGGCTGCCGAATCGGCCACGCGCGTTGTGGAGGCCAGCGAGACTACGATAGGGGTCATGACTAAGCGGACGCGCCGCGCGATGAAGTACCTGGAGCCGATCCGCGGATACCGGCGCATTGTCTCGCATACGGCGCCGATGGAGGCCGGGGCCAGGATCGGCTTTCGTGGCGCCGACATCCGCGAGCTCGTGGAGAGCGCCGACGAGGAGCGGCTGCGCGATACGGTCGCCCGGCTCGCGGAACAGAGCAGGCATCCGTGGCAAAACCCGGCGCATCACGCGGCTGCAGCGCGCCAGATCATCGAAGCGTTCGCAGCATCGGGCCTCACGGTGCGCGAACAGACCTTCGCCTACGGGCAGCTTCACGGGCGAAACATCATTGCGAGCAAGCCGGGCACGCGGCCGGATTTGCCGCCGCTGCTCGTGTGCGCGCACTACGACTCGGTTAGGGACTCGCCCGGCGCCGACGACAACGCGAGCGGCGTGGCGGCACTGCTGGAGTGTGCGCGGTTGCTGTCCCGGCCGGCATTCCCAAGGGCGGTCGAGTTCGCCGCGCTCGACATGGAGGAGATCCAGGAGCCGCCGGGCGATGCCGGGCTGCTGGGCTCCGGCGCGATGGCGCGGGCCGCGAAACAGGCGGGCACCCGCTACGCCGGCGTCTACAACCTGGAGATGGTGGGCTATTCCGCAGGGCCAGGCGGCCAGCGGCTTCCGGCGGGGTTCCGCTGGGTCTTTCCCGGCGCATACCGGCGTGTCCGCGATCTTGGTTTTCGCGGCGACGGGCTCGGGGCGATGGCGCTGGGGAAGGGCAAAGCGCTGAACCGCCGCCTGGAGCGGGCGGCAAGGCGATGGGTGGGCGGGTTCCCGGTCGTGGCCGTGGACGTCCCCTCATGGCTGCCGATCCCCGACCTCTTGCGGAGCGACCACACGTCGTTCTGGCTGGCCGGGATGCCCGCCACTTCGCTGACGGACACGGCGAACTTCCGCAACCCGCATTATCACGGGCCAACCGACACGCCGGACACGCTGGATTACGGGATGCTGCGCCGGTCCGCGCAGCTTCTGGTGGCAACGGTCGCGGAGCACGCTGGGGAGGGTTAGGGTTCCACGAGGCGGGGCGTGCTAGCGGCCGCGAAGGCGCGGGTCGAGCGTGTCGCGAAGGGAGTCGCCGAGCATATTGAAGGAGAACACGGCAATCGCGATCGCCATGCCCGGCCAGAGAGCCTGGAGCGGGTCCACATTGGCGAAGCGCTGCGCGCGGTTGAGCATTTGCCCCCAGGTAGGCTGGTTGGGGTCGGAAATGCCGACGCCGAGGAAGGACAACGCAGCCTCGGCAAGGATGATGTTGCCGAGGCCGACCGTGGCCGTGACCATGATTGGCGCAAAGCAATTGGGGAGGATGTGGCGCAGGATGATCCTGGGGGACATCGCCCCGATGGCGCGAGCCGCTTCCACATACTGGCTTTCGCGCAAGCTGAGCACGGCGGACCGCACAACCCGGCTGGAGCCGGCGGCGCCGATCAGCCCCAGGATGATGATGAGCTGCGGGATGCCTGCACCGACAATGACCATAAGCGCCATTACCAGCACGAGGACCGGGAAGGCCATGACACCATCGACGAAGCGCTGTACGACGGTGTCGAGCCAGCCGCGGAAATAGCCAGACACCAGGCCGATGACAGTCGCCACCGAGATACCCAGCGCAGTCGCACCGAAGCCAACGACAATGGAGACCCGCGCGCCATAGAGCACTCGCGTGAAGATGTCGCGGCCAAGCTCATCGGTGCCGAACCAGTTGGTCCCGCTCGGGCGTTCGAGCCGCGTGAACTCGGGGGATGCGGGGTCGTGGGGAGCAATGCTGGGGCCGATGGCCGCGAGCACAATGAGGAGCACGACCACGAAAAAGCACGCAGTTCCAAGTGGTTGCGTGCGCGCAAAGCGGGCGCACCACTTTCGGGCACGCGCCAGCACCGTGTTGTCGCTCCTGAAGCGGCCAATGCCGGCGCCGGTTTCCTGGGCGACGCTCATCCTTGTCGAATCCTTGGATCAAGCAGCATGTACGAGATGTCCACGATGAGATTGACGAAGACCACGGCGATGGCAAAGACAACAGTCGCCCCCTGGACGGCTGTGTAGTCCCGCGTCATCACAGAGTTGATCGTGTAGGTGCCCATTCCGGGGAGGCCGAAAATGCTTTCAAAGATCACGGTGCCACCGACCAGAAAGGCCATCGACAGGCCGAGAATGGTGATGACTGGCAAAAGGGCGTTTTGCAGGGCATGCCGAAGGATGATCCGGCGCTCGCGCAGCCCCTTGGCCCACGCAGTACGGACGTAATCCTGGCGCATGACCTCGAGCATCATCGCGCGGGACATGCGCATGAGCTGAGCGCCGGTTGCCAGCGAAAGGATAAGTGCCGGCATCCAGAGCCGCTCGAC
>SLAK01000381.1 GCA_007126855.1 Dehalococcoidia bacterium
ATCATCCCGAACCGCGCCGTCGTGGTGCTGGACCAGACGCAGCTCCCGCACGAAGAGCGCTACCTGGAGTTGCGTACGGTGGCGGGCGTCTGCGAGGCGATCCGCGAACTGCGGGTGCGCGGCGCACCGCTGCTGGGGCTGAGCGGCGCCTGCGGGATGGCCATCGCGGCGATCGAACGTGGCACGGAAGGGCAGGCGCTTCGCGACGCGGCAGATGAGCTGAACGCGACCCGTCCAACGGCTGCGGACCTGGGCGCGGCGCTGCGGCGCGCGCTGGACCTTGCGCTGGCCGCGCCACAGGAGGAGCGCTGCTCGCTGCTCTGGCGCCACGCCGAGAAGGTGCTTGCGGAGCGGCTGGAAGAGGACTTACAGATTGCCGGCCACGGTGCGCCGCTCATCGAGGCTGGCTGGTCGGTGCTGACGCACTGCAACACCGGTGCGCTGGCGACTGGCGGCAGCGGCACGGCACTTGCGGTGATCCGGCGGGCGTGGGATGAAGGGCGGCTCGAACGGTGCTACGCGACCGAGACGCGGCCGCTGCTCCAGGGCGCCCGGCTCACGACCTGGGAGCTGCAAAAGCTCGGGATTCCAGCCACGCTGCTGCCCGATACCGCGGCGGCAGCGCTGATCGCGTCGGAACGGGTGCAGGCGGTGGTCACGGGCGCCGACCGCATAGCGGCGAACGGGGACACGGCGAACAAGGTCGGGACCTACGGCCTGGCAGCGGTGGCTGCGCGGCATGGCGTGCCGTTTTTCATCGCCGCGCCGGTGACGACGATCGACGCCGCGAGCCCGGATGGCACGGCTATCCCCATCGAGTTTCGCAGCGAGCGAGAGGTGGGCGGCTTTGGCGACCAGCGCTGGTCACCGGGGGGGCTGGAGGCGTTCAACCCGGCGTTCGACGTGACACCGGCGGAGCTCATCGCCGCGATAATCACGGAGCGAGGCGTGCTGCGGCCGCCGTTCGCGGAGGGGATCCGGCGCCTCTGCTGAACGGAGCGCACGCGGCGGGTACACTGGGCCGGATACTCCATCGCAGGATGGCACAGGTTTGACGCAAGAGATCGCAGTCGCGGTGCTGGGTGGCTCCGGCTTCTACGAGATGCCGGGGCTTTCGGACGTCGACGACGTCGAGGTCGAGACACCCTTCGGCAAGCCCAGCGATGTTATCCGCGTCGGGACGCTGGAAGGGCGCCGCGTGGCGTTTCTTGCCCGGCACGGGCCTGGTCACCGCTATCTGCCCGGGGAGATCCCGCAGCGCGCGAACTTCTGGGCGCTGAAATCGCTGGGGGTTCGCCGCGTTGTTGGCGTGTCGGCAGTCGGGAGCCTGCGCGAGGACTACCGCCCCGGTCACATGGTCGTGCCAGACCAGCTCATCGACCGGACGCTGGGGTGCCGCGCGGATACGTTTTTCGGCAACGGCATCGTCGGGCATGTGTCGATGGCGGACCCGTTTTGCGGCGAGCTGCGCGAGATGCTCCTGGAGGCGGCGAGGCGCGGCGGAAACAGTGTCCACGGCGGCGGCAGCTACATCGTCATCGAGGGGCCGGCGTTCGGCACCCGGGCGGAAAGCGAGCTCTACCGGTCGTGGGGCGCGAGCGTCGTGGGGATGACTGCCATTCCCGAGGCGAAACTGGCCCGGGAAGCGGAGATGAGCTACGCGCTGCTGACGGCGGTGACGGACTACGATTCCTGGCACGACACCGAGGCAGATGTCGACGCGGCGACGGTCTTCGCGGTGCTGCAGCAGAACGTCGACCGCAGCCGGCGGGCGATCAGCGAGATCGCCAGGATGCTGCCGGAGGACGGCAGCGGCGGGGGGACCACCGCGCTCGACAGCGCGGTGGTGACTGCCCCCGGCGCAATCTCCCGGGAGACGCGCGAGCGGCTGGGCCCTATCCTCAAGCGATGGATCGGGGGGCATGGGATATGACGCTGCTGGTATCCGGCTGGGTTGCGATTGACGACATCGAGACACCGTTCGAAAAGCGCGACGGGCTGCTGGGCGGTTCGGCGACGCCGGCTGCCATGGGTGCCGCGCTGTTCACGGACGTGCGGCTGCTGGCAGCAGTCGGCGAGGACTTCCCGGACAAATCGCGCAAGCTCTTCGAGGGCAAGAACATCGACCTCGACGGGCTCGTGGTGGTCCCGGGCGCGAAGACGAGCCGCTGGGGCGGGCGCTACCACTACGACATGAACACGCGCGACACGCTCTTCACCGAGCTGGGGGTGAATGCGGACTGGCAGCCTTCCCTGCCGAAGGGCTGGGAAGCAACGGACAGCATCTTCTGCGCCGCGGGCGACCCGGTGGTGCAGCGGGCGCTTATCGGGGGGCTGGAGGGTCCGCGCGCTTCCATGGTGGACACAATCAAGCTCTACATCGACGCCGCAGGGGAAGAGTTCCGGACGACGATCGGCGCGGCGGACTTTGTCGCAATCAACGACAGCGAGGCGCGGATGCTGGCCGGCACTGCGAGCATTGCGAAAGCCAGCTCGGTGCTGCTGGAGACAGGAACCAAAGGCGTGGTGATCAAGCTCGGCGAATATGGCGCGGCCTACCGCAGCGGCGACGATTACTTCGTTGCGCCGGGCTACCCGCTGGAGGACGTGATCGACCCCACCGGGGCCGGGGATGCGTTCGCCGGCGGATTCATGGGTTTCCTGGACTCGGTTGCGGAGATCACCCCGGCAGCAATCCGGCGGGCCATCGTGTACGGTTCTACTGTGGCGTCCTTTCAAGTGGAAGACTTCGGCCCGGCGCGGCTACTCACGCTGACCCGCGACGAAGTGGAGGCGCGCTACCGCCAGTTCCGCTCGTTGACCCATTTCGAGGTCGATGGCTGATGGCAGAGCGCGATTTCGGCTGGGCCGACGTACGGCCGTCCCGCAAGGACTACGTGATCGACGAGCTCACGTCGGCCGACCGCATCCGGGAGCTGCTGAAGCCGCGCGTTGAATACACGGCCTATGCCCTGGGCCAGCTCGAGCCGGGGCTGTTTGAGCGGACGCGGTGGCACTATGCGCGCGGCAGCACAGGGACGGGCCTGGTGCTCCACAGCCGGGGCGGACTGGGCGATGCGACCTTCGTGATGGGCGACCCGGACGCCGTTTCTGCGACGCTTTCGATCTACCCGGGCGCGGTGAACACCTATGTCACCTGCCAGCCGCAGCACGTGGATGGGCTCCGGCAGGTGTACCGGCTGTCGAACCAGCAGCCAATGATCCGCATGTCTGTGCGGCCGGCGGACTTCCAGCCGGCGCAGCGCATCCGGACCATCGCGCTGCAGGGGATCGATATCCGGCGCGTGAACCAGCTCTACAGCGCCGAGGGCAATCCTTCGTACTACATCCCCGAGCACCTGGACCAGGGCGTATACCGCGGCGTGGTGGTGGACGGCCGGCTGGTGGCGGTCGCCGGAACACACGTGGTTTCGGCGCAGGAACGCGTCGCGGTGGTCGGCAACGTCTTCACCCACCCGGCATACCGCGGCTACGGCTATGCGACGGCGGCGACAAGCGCGGTCACCGAGGCCTTGCTGCGCTTCTGCGATACGGTGGTGCTTACCGTGGACCCGAAGAACTCGCCGGCAGTATCGGCGTACCGGAGGCTCGGATACCAGCAAGTCTGCCAGCTCGTGGAAGCGAGCGCGGTGCGGCGCGATCCGTCGGGGCTGGCGGCGGCATTGCGGCGCTGGCGGGCGCGATTCCGCGGAAGGCGGTACTCGGGGGCGTTTGTGTCGATCCGATAGCCGCGGCGTGAGAGCATGGCCCGCAGCGGCTCATCAACCATCTCCATTCAATTGTGCAATCAAGGAAGGTCAGTATGTCTTCAGCAACCGAGGTCCAGAGCGATATCCGCGACATCAGTCTCGCGCCGGAGGGCATCCGGCGGATCCAGTGGGCGGCGCGGGAGATGCCCGTATTGCAGCTCATCCGCGAGCGCTTCGCGCGGGAGCAGCCGCTCAAGGGCATCCGCATGGCGGCCTGTCTCCACGTGACGACCGAGACGGCTAACCTGGCGATCGCGCTCCAGGCCGGCGGCGCGGACGTACGCATTTGCGCGAGCAACCCGCTGTCGACGCAGGACGATGTCGCGGCGGCGCTGGTCGGCGAGTACGGCATCCCGGTGTTCGCAATCTGTGGCGAAGACGGCGAGACCTACTACAAGCATATCCAGCAGGCGATCGAGCATGGTCCGCAGTTGACGATGGACGACGGCGCGGACGTTGTGGCAACCATTCACAAGGAGCGGCGCGAACTGCTAAAGGACATCGTCGGCGGCACCGAGGAGACGACGACGGGCGTGATCCGGCTGCGGGCGATGGCGAAGGATGGCGCGCTGGGCTACCCCATCCTGGCCATCAATCAGTCACTGACCAAGCACCTGTTCGACAACCGCTACGGTACCGGGCAGTCGACGGTGGACGGGATAATCCGGGCGACGAATGTGTTGCTGGCGGGCAAGGTGTTCGTGGTGGGCGGCTACGGCTGGTGCGGGCGCGGCGTTGCCACGCGCGCGCGGGGGCTCGGAGCGCAGGTGGTGGTGACGGAAGTGGACCCGGTGAAGGCGCTCGAGGCGGTGATGGACGGTTTCCGCGTGATGCCGATGGCCGAAGCGGCGCCGATCGGCGACATCTTCGTGACGTTGACGGGCGACTGCCACGTGATCGACCGGGCGCACCTGGAGGCGATGAAGAGCGGCGCCATCATTGCGAACAGCGGCCACTTCGACAACGAGATCAACCTGAAGGCCCTGGACAGCCTGAGCGAAGGGAAGAAGCGGGTCCGCGATTCGGTGGACGAGTACCTTATGGGGGACGGGCGGAAGCTCTACCTGCTGGGCGAGGGCCGGCTGGTGAACCTGGCGGCCGCGGAAGGGCATCCTGCGGCGGTGATGGACATGTCCTTCGCCAACCAGGCCATGGGCGCGGAGTGGATCGTGCAAAACCACGCGAAGCTGGAGAAGCAGGTTTACGAGCTGCCGCACGAGGTGGACGAAGAGATCGCTCGACTGAAGCTGCATGCCATGGGAATACGCATCGACTACCTGACGGACGAGCAGCAGCGCTACCTGACGAGCTGGGAAGAGGGCACGTAGGCCCGGCCGCGGGTCAGGAGAGCTTGAGGCGTAGCTCAGCGCCCACGAATTCGAAGCCGAGCATCTCGTAGAAAGGGCGGTTGGCCTCGCGCGCGTAGAGGCCAATCTCCTTGCAGCCACGCTGGCGTGCGGCATCGATGGCGCTGCGCACCAGGGTCGCGCCAAGCTGCTTGCCGCGCGCGGCTTCGTCGATGACCAGCTCTTCGACCTGCGCGTAGTCGCCGCCGTAGCGGATCGCCGGATTATAGGAGACGGTGATGACGCCGAGCACCGTGCCCTCTTCGACAGCAACGAGCACGCCGCCGCGAGCGCCTTCGAGCAGACTGCGGAATACCGCCCGGGAGGGTTCGGACCTGGCGATGCTCTCGCCGATGAGCTGGGTGAGCAGCTCGAACAGGCGGTCCTCGTCATGGGGACTCGCGGGGCGCACCTCGATCATTGCGTGGATTCCTCCTGTGGAACTGTGGCGCGGCTCTTGACGGACGCCGAAACCGCAACGCAGCCGTCACGCGGGCGCCATTGGCGAGTATGCGGAAATATCATCAGCCCACGTAGCGTAGAGGCCAATCGGCGTACGCCGAAAGGAAGGGCCTTCGTTATGCGCGAAATGGTGAGTCAGTTCCTGCAATCCCTTCGCGACGAAGAGGGGCAGGGGATTTACATCGGCGGAGGCGCGTTGCTCGTCATCGTCGTCGTCATCCTGATCATCCTGCTCGCCTGAGCCGGGGCGACCCTTCTCACAAACCCGGCCGGCGGCGAGGATGCGGTGGTAGTCTTCGCTGCATGCATGAAGTCCTCGTCGTCGGGGCCGGGCCAGCCGGCGCAGCCACAGCGATCCACCTGGCGCGGCATGGGCGCAACGTCGTGCTGGTCGACAGGGCACACTTTCCCCGCAGGAAGGTTTGCGGCGAGGGAATATTCCCCGCAGGGGTACGTGAGCTGGACCAGCTCGGCATTCTCCCGGGTATTTCGGAACAGATTTCCAGGCTGCGGCGAGTCCGCTTCACGCTGGATGACGTCGCCGTAGAAGGCTCCTTTGCCGGGGAGGCGATCGGCGTCGACCGGGGCGTGCTGGACACGGCGCTCGTGGCAGCGGCGCGAGACTCGGGCGTCGACGTGCGAGAGGGTATGACCGTGCGGTCGCTGGTGTTCGACAATCGCGGGGCGCCCATTGGTGTTGCGACCGACGACGGCCTACTGGAGGCGCGGGGCATCGTTGCCGCGGATGGTCTGAATTCGCGGCTGGCAAGGGACGCCGGGCTCCATCTGCCTGGAACCAGGCATGTCCGCTACGGGATAAGCGCGCACGTGCAGGCAGACATCGATACGGAGGCAGTCGACGTGCGCTTCCGGGACGGGTACGAGTTGTACATCACGCCGGTGGGCGGCGGGCGGGCCAACGTGGCGTTGCTGGGATCGCGGGAGATGGTGCGCTCCCTATCGGGGCAAGGGATGGCCGGCTTCAAGGCCGCGGTTGCGGGGGAGCTCGGGGGCGGGGGAGGAGCGGTGTGCTTCACGGACGAGCCGATGGCGTGGGGGCCATTTCCGGCTCGCCGAGGCCGGTTTCACCGCGGGCGCCTGGTGCTGACCGGTGATGCCGCGGGGTTTCAGGACGGGATCAGCGGCGAGGGGATTTCGCTGGCGCTGGTCTCGGCGCGGGAATGCGCCGAAGCGGTGGAGCAGGCGCTGCGGACGGGACGGACGGCGCCCTTTCGCGCCTATGAGTGGCAGGTGCGCGCTCACGCCCGCAACTCGACACTGCTGGCGCGCCTGAACCTGTTTCTTGCCGCGAAGCCGAGGCTGGCGCGTGCCGCGCTGCAGGGGCTGGCGCAGCGTCCAGAAACCTTCGACCGGCTTATTGGGATCAACTGTGGCGACCAGCGCTTCCGGGATCTGCGGCCGCGGGACCTGTTGCCGGTGGCGTTGGCGATGCGACGTCTCAGAAAAGCTTCGGGATGAACCGGGGTACCGAGGCCATGTATTCGCGGTAACCGGGGACACGGAGGAGGGCGCGCTCTTCTTCATTGATGCGGAAGGCGAGCAGTACCGCATTGGCAAGCGCGATCGCGACCGCCAGGCGGCGCAACCCGAACGCCATCGGGAGCGCAAGCAGCTCGATGACGACGACCACGTAGTTGGGGTGGCGGATGTAGCGGTAGGGGCCGCCGGTTTCGATGCGCGTGTCCGGCGGGACGGCTGCCCGAGTATTCCAGCGTTCGCCGAGCGTGGCCATGACCCAGGCCCGGAGCGGCTGCGCAGCGATGAGCAATGCGAGCCATGCAGGGGAAACGAGCCGACCACCGCGCAGCAGCGTGCCCACGATGGCGATCGTGTGTATCGCGATGATGAGCGGGTAGATGGCGCGGTTGCGGGATGATTCAACGCCGCTGCGGCGCCGGAGATTCCGGGCGGAATAGGCAAGCTCGGCGAGCCGTGCGCCACCCATGGCGGTAGCGAGCAGGATCCGCAGCGCCATCAGTCTCGCCGCACAAGAAGGAGTTCTATCGACACGCCGGGGCCGAACGCAGCGACGATGCCATAGCCGCCGGGCGCGGCGTCGTCGTCCAGGTAGCGCCTGATGACATCGATGACAGCAACGGACGACATGTTGCCGCAGTGCTCCAGCGAGTCCCAGGACCAGCGGGTCTGCGAGCGGACCAAGCCGGCCCTCCGCTCGATCCCGGCAAGGATGCGGGCGCCACCGGGATGGAGCAGCCAGGCTGCCACGTCTTCGGGACGCAGCCCGTGGCGTTGCAGGAGCGCTTCGGCAGCCGTTACGGCCGCGGGGACGAGCTGCTCGACGAGTTCGCGGCGCAGCACGGGGAAGAAGCCATGGTCGGTAAGGTCGAAACCGAGCAGGTGGCGTGTGCCCGGCAACAGGGCGCTGGCGGCATCGATAATTGTGAGTCCCGGTCCGGCGCCGCTCGCGAGGAGGCAGGCGCCAGATCCATCACCGAAGAGCAGGCTGGCGGCAAGGTTGCCTTCGTCGTGGCTGCGCTGGAAGGCCAGCGAGCAGAGTTCCGTCGCGACTACCAGCGCGGCGGCACCTTGCCGGAAGCGCAGATGGTCAACCGCGCGAGACAGCGCGACGACACCGCCAGCGCAGCCAGCTTCGGTGACCGGCGTGCGCGCAGTGCCAGGCTGAAGGCCGAGGCCATCGACAATATCGACGGACCAACCGGGGAGCATGTAGCCAGTGCACGACGAGGTGGCGACACAGCCGATGTCCGCGGGATCACATTCCCCCATGGCCATAGCGGCGGACCGGACAGAAAGGGACGGGGCGATCTCCCTGTACCGCGCATTCCTGGCCTCTATCCGATCCAGGGTCGCCAGGGCTTCGGGCGGCAACGAGACGTAGCGGGACGCGATGCCGGCGCCGCGGGCAAGGGCGCCGAGACGGCGGCGATCACCTCCGAGCCGGGCGATGTATTCGACGGCATCATCCTGGGCAACCTGGTGCTGGGGATGCACCACCGCGGCGTTGACGATGCGTACCGGCTCCATCGGGCTAGCCTAGATGACCGGCGGTGGGCTGTCAGTAACAGGGCGGCAGGAGCAGCCTCGCATGTTGGTGTCAGACGAAGCTGCGAGACAAGAAACGGGAAGGGGAAGTGAAAGTGCCGTCAACTCGTTTGCACCGTGCGATGCATCTGTAAGCACTTATGTCCGGGGGTTGATGCCGAAACAGATGGGGTTCGCGGGAAGCTCGGAAGTGGGAGGCAAACCCGCATCTCGCCGGGTCCGTGAAGGGGCGGACCGAGGGACCACCGATGGGAGCGAGTCCGCCAGCAGGGTAGAAGGGACATGTTCCGGCCGCAGCCCGACAGCCAAGCCCGGAGGCCCCGGAAGATCTTTCGAGCCGCGAGGAACCACCTGTGAGACCGCAACAAGTACCCCGGCGCCGGGCGGCGCCGGGGAATGAATTCCTGCGTGGAACCGCAGACCCATCACCAAACCATTCAGGAAGGAGCCTTTGATGGTCATCCGCGAAAGCGAAAGCGAGATTGAGCAGTCATGGGAACCGGCGCACGGTGCCGACGTGTTGACTTTCGACAACAAGCGTCTCGGCACCGTGAAAGCCATCGGGGAAGGCCGGTTCCAGGTCGGCGGTCGCTGGGGCCGCCGCGGGTTCTGGCTGGACAGCATGCTTATCCGCCGCTGTGAACCTGATCGCGTGACGCTCCACATTTCGTATGGAGCGGTTGGCCGCTACAAGATCAACGGTTAAGCATCACTTCACACTGCACTCTTACCCCGCCGTCCAGGTGCCCCCGCACCACCTGTACTAAGAAAGGCACCCCAATGAAGCTGAAGTATCCTGCGTTGCTGATCGCCGTCCTGTTCAGCATCGCGCTCTTCGCAGCAGCCTGTAACGACAACGACGACGACGATCTCATCAACGACGATCTGTTCAACGACGATGACGACGCCATCGTCGACGACACACCGACTCCTACCACGGACGACGACGACCTGCTTCCTGACGACGACGCTCTGGACGATGACATGTTCAATGACGACGACGACGTCATGAACGACGAGGAAGACACAGTCTCGATCAGTGACGGTATGTTCAGCCCCGGGACGCTGACCATCAATGCCGGGGACACCGTGACCTTCCGGAACGACGGCGACGAAGACGTTGACCTTGTCATTCACCGCACCATGGCAGGTCTGAACGACGACGACGGCCTCATGGACGACGACGACATGAACGGCATGAATAACGAGGAGCATGGCGAGGAAGTTGCTTCAGAGGAACTGGCGGCCGGCGACGAGTGGGAACACACCTTCGACGAAGCCGGTAGTTACGAGGTCACTTCCGAGACCGAGCCAACGCTCTGGATGACAATCACTGTGAACTAACCTGGTCCACAACCCCTCTGCGGCGCCCGCGCCCTCGTGGCCGGGCGCCGTTGTATGTGCGGCGCCCGGTGGCCGTGGCCGCGGCCAATGCGGAGGACGGCAAGGCCGGGAATTGGTGGAGTACACTGTCCGCAACCAGTCATGGAGGGCTGTGCGATGGGCGACGAGTTCCAGGACTTCACGCTAGCAGCGGTGCAGGCGGCCCCTGTCTACATGGACCGGGACGCGTCGATCGACAAGGCCTGCGGCCTGATCGATGAGGCCGCGGCGTCCGGAGCGCACCTGGCCGTGTTCGGCGAGACGTGGGTACCGGGCTACGCGTCCTTTGCGCGCTGGCTCGGCCATCCGAGCGCCTGGAATGCAGTGAAGCGGTTCATCGCGAACGGGGTGGAAATTCCTTCGCCGGCAACCGAGAAGCTCTGCCAGGCAGCGCGGCGGGCGGGCATTGATGTCGCTATCGGTGTCGCGGAACGGGATAGCACCACGCAGGGATCGATCTACTGCACCCTCCTGTTCATCGGCAGGGATGGGAGCATCATCGGCAAGCACCGGAAGCTGAAGCCGACTTTCTACGAGCGGGCTGTGTGGGGCGAAGGCGATGGGAGCACCCTGGTGGTCTACGACAGGCCCTACGGTAAGCTGGGCGGGCTTAACTGCTGGGAGCACCAAATGGTGTTGCCCGGCTACGCGCTCATCGCCCAGGGGGTACAGGTCCACGCTGCTGTTTGGCCGGGGGGAACCTTCACGCGGCAGGACGTGCTTTCCCGCGCCTTCGCGATGCAGGCGGGCGCCTATGTCGTGATGACCGGCGGGCTGCTCCGCAAGGAAGACATCCCGGACGAGATGGCCGACATTGTGCTGCCCATGAACGGTCACTCGGGCATTATCGGGCCCAACGGCGCCTACCTGGCGGGGCCGCTGGACGAGCAGGAAGGCATCCTGACGGCGCAGGCGAACCTGGGCGAGGTGATGGCGCAGCGGATGGTATCGGACCATGCCGGCCACTACACGCGCCCGGACGTGTTTGACTTCCGGGTGAACCGCCGACCGAAGCGAGTAGCAACCTTCGAGGACGAAGCGGCGGCGGTGCAGGACGCACTCGACAGGGTGCGGCAGGGCATCGCGAATGGCGACATCTCCGACCAGCGTGAACTCGCTGGTGCACTGGAGGACCTGGGCGTGACGGCGGAGCGCGCGGCCAGGGGCTCCTGAGCCAGGTGCTGTTCTAGCTTTAATCGTCGCCGGCCACGCTGGCCCTCATCCCCCGACGCCTTCTCCCAACGCGTTGGGAGAAGGCGAGATCCCG
>SLAK01000049.1 GCA_007126855.1 Dehalococcoidia bacterium
CCAGCGGTCTGCGATCTCCTGGATGGGCACAGGGTTCAGGTAGTGCAGCTTTTCGCGCCCCCGCCAAACCGTTACCACCAGGTTCGCCTCCTCAAGGATCATCAGGTGCTTCGAAACCGCCTGCCGGGTCATGTCCAGGTGTTCGCAGAGCTCGCCCAGCATCTGCCCGTTGTCGGCATGGAGTGCGTCCAGCAGTCTCCGCCGGCTGGGGTCCGCCAAAGCCTTGAACACCCGGTCCATGCAGAGAGAATATGCAACTATATGGTTGCATGTCAATGCGTCACCGCTGGGCCACTCCAAAGCTCTCCAGCAAACCCTCGGGGGAGCTCTTCGACAACCCGGCCCGCCGCTCCCCGCTCGACAATCGGCAATCGCCAATCGACAATCGCTCCTCTACCATCCGCTCACCTCACACGCAGAAACGGAGACGAACCGCCATGGCATACCAGGACATCCTCTACGAAACCGAAGGCCGCCTGGCCTCCATCACCCTCAACCGGCCCGAAAAGCTCAACGCCCTTTCCAACAACCTGCGCGGCGAAGTCATGCACGCCATGAAGGAAGCGGAGGCCGACCGCGAAGTTGGCGTCATCGTCCTCAAGGCCAACGGCCGCGCCTTCTCCTCCGGCTACGACCTCACCCCCTCCCGCGCGGCCGGCGACGACAGCCCCTACGTCCATCCACGCTCAAAGCTCCCCGATACCGGCTCCACCCACCCCGGCCCCATGGAGTGGTCCCGCCACGTCGTCGCCACCAACTGGACCATCTGGGAGCTGGCCAAGCCCGTCATCGCCCAGGTCCATGGCTACTGCCTGGCCGGCGGCACCGAACTCGCCTCCATTTGCGACTTCCGCATCGTCGCCGACGACGCCCAGATCGGGTACCCGCCCGTCCGCGCCATGACCACCATGGACATGATGTGGGCGCCCTGGCACCTGCCCATGAGCAAAGCGCGCGAGTTCGCCTACGTCGGCGATAGCCATAGCGGGACCGAGATGGAGCGCCTGGGCTGGGCCAATTACGCCGTCCCCGCCGACCAGCTCGACGCCTTCGTACGCAAGTTCGCCACACGCATGGCACACATCGACAACGACATGCTCATGTACTCGAAGCGCTCCGTGAACCGCCAGTATGAGGTCATGGGCATCCGCACCGGCCTCTGGTCCGGCACCGAACTCCAGGGCCTCAGCTCCTACCGGCCCGCCGCAGGCGAATGGGGCAAGCGTGTCCGCGAAGGCGGGCTAAAGGCCGCCCTCGAATGGCGCGACGGCCCCTTCCGGGACTTCCGCGGCCGCTACGAGACGGCACCGAAGGACCGCGCGGTCGCCGGCACGGACGGAGAAAGCGGCGAAAAACAAGGGTCTGGCTATTAGCTGTGGGCTGTTAGCTTCGGCACGAGCTACGGCCGCACTTCGAGCGTGAACGTCTCTTCGCGCAGGGCCGCATCTTCCGCGGCGAGGACGATAGTAAGCGTGCTGAGGTCGGTTTCGGGTTCGAGCTGCGCCGCTATCTCCGTCTCGTGCGGACCGGTGCCGATGAAGCGCACCTGCATTGGTTCGTCCGATCCGTCGAGGATCCGGTGGCCGGTCTCTTCGCCTCTCGCGCCGGGCAGGAAGCTGCCTTCAATCGTGACAGTGACCCGGTCCGGCTGTGGCGGGCGCGTGTTCGCCTGGATGAACGCGGCGGAGGTGACCGCCGGGGCGCCGGGCGTCAGCTGGTCCTCCGGGAGGAGGGGGAACGGTTCGCCCAGGTCGTCACGGCTGACACCGGCCCGGGCCATGGCCTGGCCCAGCGCGATGCGCATACTCAGCGGCTCGCCGTCGCCCAGGTCGAAGTAGCCTCCAAAGCGGATGTCCATCGGCGTCCCGAAGGGCGTCGCGGTGAACACCGCTTCGGGCTTCATACCGCCTGACCGCGAAGGCGAGTGCTTCCCTCCACCTGCGTCTATGAGCATCGGCGTACCGGCTTCCACGAAGCGCTCGGGCACTTCGTAGTACACGATCGTGTTGGTAGCCGTGCGGATGACCCACACATCGATCGGGTGGCCATGGATTTCGAGCTCGAAGGGTCCAGACCGCTCCGTCCGCAGCTCGTCCCCGGCCTCCGCTTCCGGCGGCGCTTGGACAGTGAATTCCCAGGCGCCTTCGACAGTCGTCGCTTCCCGGTCTCCATAGATGTCGACGGCGCGCAGTACCAGTTCGACCGACTCGCCCGTGCCCATCGGCGGCAGCCGCAGGTCCAGCCCCTCGTGGAAGGCCGGCCCGTCGCTGCGAACCGCACGGGCTTCGACCAGCGGGTCGTCCGATTCGATGGCGCCTGTCATGGGGATGCCGAAGGTTGGCCTTGCGATTCCTTCCAGCGCCGGCGAGGTGTCGTCGACCTGCAGGCGGACGATGGTCTCGGTGCCGGAGAAGGACGTCTGGCTGTGACGAAGGATGAGTCCTGCGCTCGACTGCGATGCCTCGGCATCGACGACGTGCCCCCGGAGCTGAGGCAGCCCGGCACGGTGGTCGTCGCTGCCGGCGGTGATCCACGCCCATCCGACGAGGACGACGGCGACAGCGGCGGCCGCGGCGAACCCGAGCCTTCGCATATTCACCACAATAATCTAAGCGTATCGCATCGCAAGCGTTCGCCGCCGTCCGGAGGCTACCCGCTACCGAGTCATCTCCCGCGCCAGCCGCTCCGGGCTGATGAACCGCGTGATGATGAAGCCAACCAGGCTGATCAGGATCGCGCCCCACAACGCTGGCCAGAAGCCGTCAATCGAGAACACGATGCGGTCGAACTGGCCCGCGATCCACGCGGTCAGCCCCAGCAGCGCCGTGTTGATGAGGATCAGCCCCAGCCCCAGCGTCATGATGATCGCCGGCAGCGCCCCCAGCACCAGCAACGGCCGCAACACCGCGTTCAGCAACCCCAGGATGAGCGCGACCAGCAGCGTCGACTCCCAGCCCTCCAGGTGAATCCCACC
>SLAK01000338.1 GCA_007126855.1 Dehalococcoidia bacterium
TCCTTGCAGTGGAAGCAGCGCATCTCGCTGTTCGCCACGTAATCTGGGTTGTCCATCTCGTGCGTCTCAACCGTGCTGTGCGCGATGCCGATCTGCCGCGCCAGTGCCACCGCTTCCTCCAGCTCCGCCGGCGCCACCGACGGCGAAACCCCCGTGATGGCTCGCGCCCGCTCCCGCAGCGCCTCGTGGGCCACCGCTGCCACGAACGTCGAGTCCACCCCGCCGCTAAATGCCACCACCACCGTGCCGTATGCCCGGAACTCGGACAGCAGCACCTCGCTCTTTCCTCGCAGCAGGTCCATGGCCTCATGGTAGAGGCGGCCATCCGCCGCGGAAAGCTGCAGCACAGAAGAGGGAGCCGCATCCCGCGGCTCCCCCTTGCTGTTCGTTACCAGCATCTGGCCCTAAGAATCCCGACCCGGCACCTGGATGTCATCCGGCGGCGGCGCAGGATTCGGAATACCCTGCAGCAACTGCGTTGGCACCAGCATCCGCAGCTCGTCCAGCGTCCACTTCCCGAACTTGTAGATGTTCCGGAACGGCGGGTACATGTCCTGCAGCAAGCCGACGTGCCCGCCGGCCACCTGGAAAATGCGCCCGTTGATGTTCCAGCACTCGTCCAGCAGCAGGTACACCGTCATCGGCGCGACCATATCCGGGCCGCGCAGCCCCTCGCTTTCCTCGAGCTCGCGAAGGCGCGTCGCCGGGTCGATCGGATTCCCGCCGCCGCCCGAGATGCCGCGCTGCGCGCGGAGCTCCCGCGCCGACTGCGGCACCGTCGCCGTGAGCCGTGTCGCCGCGCCCGGCGCAATGCAGTTCACCGTCACGCCATAGCGGCCAAGGTCGCGGGCCGCAACGCGGGTCAGCCCGGCAACGCCGGCCTTCGCGGCGCCATAGTTCGCCTGGCCCGAGTTCCCCATCAGCCCGGAAACCGACGAGTAGTTCACGATTCGGCCATAGCGCTGCTGGCGCATCAGCACCGCGGCGGGCTTTAGCGTCGTGAAGTGGCCTTTCAGGTCCACGCGGATGACGTCGTCCCACTCATCCTCGTTCATGTTGAACACCATGCGGTCGCGAAGGATGGCCGCAAGGTTGATCAGCCCGTCGAGCTTCCCGTAGGTGTCCAGCGCCGTGCGGACAATGCTCTCGCCGCCGTCCATCGTGGAAACGTCCGCGAAGTTCGGCGTCGCGTCCCCGCCCGCTTTTTTGATCTCCTCCACCACCTGCGCGGCAGGGCCTTCGTCGTGCCCGCTTCCTTCCGGGCCGACGCCCGGGTCGTTCACAACTACGCGCGCCCCTTCCGACGCCGCGAGTAGCGCACATTCGCGCCCGATCCCTCGGCCGGCGCCGGTCATTGCAACCACTTTGCCTTCAAGCAAATTTCCCATGAGTTAGCTTTGTTCCTCCTACGGAAGCCGCACCGTCGCGGTGCCTGGTGTTGTCTTTTTCCCTTCCGGGTTTTCCGTCCACACTTCGAGGTCGACCAGCTTTTCGCCACCCTCCTCGTACTTCTTCACCACCGTGCCCCGGCAAACGATGTCCTGGTTCGGATAGTCCATGCCCCGGTAGCTGCAGCCGAAGCGCTTGATGCGCCCGGTGTTGCCGATCCAGTCATGCAAAAGCTGGCCAAGGAATGCGTGCTTCAGCGCGCCATGCACGATGATCCCGTCCAGCCCCGTGCTCTTCGCGAAATCCTGGTCGTAGTGAATCTGGTAAAAGTCGCCGGAGCCAGCGGCCCACTGTACAAGCTGCTGCGTTGAGCAATTTTTCTTCAGCTCAGGGATCTGCATCCCTTCGCTCACTTCATCCCATTTGACGCCCATGCTGTACCTCCTAGTAGCGGATGCCGGTGCCGGTCATCACGGCAACAACCTTGCCGTCCTGGTTCGTATACGTCGTCTTCGTCGTCGTGATCAGCATTTCGCCAATGCTGCCCTTGCGCTCCTCATAGGACGCGATGTGCGAGCGCGCTGTCAGCACGTCTCCCGCGCAGATGTCGTCGACATGCTCGATCTCGGTCCCGCCGTTCAGGATGCGCTTCAGTGGCCGTCGCGGCTGAGGCCCCGGGCCGCCGCCCCGGCGCCCGCCAAAAGTCGGGTCGCTCGTGCGGGGGTCGAATACGGGCGTCCCCAGGTAGCCGGGAGGGGCCGGAAGGCTCCGGTAGCCAGCCTTCTTCGCTTCTTCCTCGTCGTAAAATACCGGGTCGGTGTGTCCCACGGCGCGGGCAAACATGCGGACTGCGGTCTTGTCTACTTCGCACGTCCAGGGTTCGGATTCCTTGCCGATCTCTGCGCGCATCTCGTCAGTGATCAAGGAATCGGTCGCTGCCTCACTCATCAGGCATTCTCCTTCTCTTCGGTGATGCGTTCGCAACGATATCGGAAGGGTCACCGCCCGTAAACGCCCGCCAGCTCCAGGGCGATACAAAGATCAGGGTTTTGGTCGCCCCTTGGCCGGTTTCCACGCAGCGGAATCGGGGATCGCCCAATGCGCCCCCCACCTCCCTCCTTCCTACGCTCAGGGACGAATCATCCACGTATTCCCCACGGAGACCTGCATGGGCCCTGGATCACCGCTCGCTCCGCTGCTCGAACGCTGGAACCAGTTGCCGCGCTCCCGCCAGATGCTGCTCGGCGGCATCGCGCTCGTCGCCATCCTCGGCATCTACTTCGTCTTCATGACCTCCAGCTCCCCGCGCATGGTCACCGCCTATACCGGCCTGGCACCCGAAGACAGCGCCCTCATCGTCGACGAACTCGAACGCCAGGGCATCGAATACGAAGTCAGCGCAGGCGGCGCAAACGTCTCCGTTCATGCGGGCAAAGTTGCCGAAGCCCGCATCGCCCTTGCCCAGGCCGGGCTCCCCACCGCCGGTGGTGTCGGATTCGAAGTCTTCGAAAGCACCAACTTCGGCGCTACCGACTTCCACAACGAAGTCAACTTCCTCCGCGCCCTCCAGGGCGAGCTCACCCGGTCGATCAACACTCTCGAGCCCGTTCGCTCCAGCCGCGTCAATATCGTCCTCCCAAAGGACGCCCTGTTCGCCGAAGACCAGAAAGACACCACGGCCAGCGTTGTCCTCCAGCTCAGGCCCGGCGTCCGGCTCACCGAAGAGCAGGTCCAGGGCATCGTCAACCTGGTCTCCCACTCCGTCGAAGGCCTCGAACGCTCCGGCATCACCATCCTTCAAGACACGGGGTCCGTCCTCTACGACGGCGCCACCATGGACTCGCCCTTCTCCGGCGGCGCCACCCTCAGCCAGATGGAAGTCGCACGGCAGTACGAAGCAGCCCTGCAACGTGACCTGAACAACGTCCTCGCCCAGGTCGTCGGGCCCGGCCGCAGCGCCGTTACCGTGCGCGCCGCGCTCAACTGGGACACCGTCACCGAAACGGCCGACACCTACGCGCCCGTCGACGAAGCCGTCCCCCGCAGCAGCGTCACCATCGAAGAGACCTTCGTCGGCGACAACATCGGCGTCGGTGGGGTTCCTGGAGTTGGCGCCGGTGATGACCCGGCCGGCGCCGTCGGCACCAGCGAGTACACGCGCACCGAAACCACCGTCAATAACGAAATCAACCGTGTTCAGACCTCCACCGTCCGCGCCCCCGGCCAGGTCGACCGGCTCAGCGTCTCCCTCGTCCTCGATGAAAGCGTCACCGCCGCCCAGGAGGCCAGCCTCACCAGCGCGATAGCTGCCGCAGTCGGCCTCGACCAGGTCCGCGGCGACCAGCTCAGCGTCACACGGCTCCCCTTCGATGCCGGCGCCCGCGACCAATTTGTCACCGAATCGTCGCCGGCTTTCGACCTGGCAACCGCCATGTCTGCCTTCCGCGGTCTCATGCTGGTACTGGGCGTCATCCTGGCCTTCGTGCTCTCCATGCTGCTGCTGCGTACGCTTTCGCGGCGGCAAATGAGCATCGCCCCCGCCCAGCGCCCCGCCTATCTGACGCATGCGCCGGCCCCCGCGGCCCTGGGCGCGCCGCCGGAGGAGCCCGAAGAACTGGTCCCCGAGGTCGACCCTCATGAGAAGCGCGTCCACCACCTGGCCGAGCAAAACCCCCAGGCCGTCGCCGAAGTCGTGCAAACCTGGATGCGTGAGGATTAGCCGTGGTTTCGTCCTACGCCAGGAAGCTTGCTGAGGAAAAGCTTACGGGCCGCCGCAAAGCCGCCGCCCTGCTCATCACCCTTGGCAAACAGAGGTCCGCCGAGGTCCTCCGCTTCATGAGCGACGAGGACATTGAGCGCCTCACCTGGGAGATCTCCGCCATGGGGGAGCTCCACCCCGACGCTCGCCGGCAGGTGCTCGAAGACTTCGAAGAAGCCGCCGTCGCCCACAACGTCGTCTCCATCGGCGGCCTCGAATACGCCGAGGAGCTCCTCCGCCTCGCCCTCGGCGAAGACAAGGCCCACGAACTCGTCGACCGCCTCTCCGCAACCTCGCCGCAGGTGCCCTTCGGCTTCCTCCGCCACCTCAATGTCTCCCAGCTCGTCAACTTCCTGAGCAACGAACACCCGCAGACCGTTGCCCTTCTTCTCTCCTTCCTCCACCCCGACAAGGCGGCCCAGGTCCTCTCCGCCCTCGACCCGGACCTCGCCTCCGATGTCGCCCGCCGCATCGCCACCATGGAGCGCGCCAACCCGGAAATCGTCTCCGAAGTCGAATCAGTGCTCCGGCGCAAGCTCAGCTCTGTCCTCCAGCCTGCCCGCGAAACCCAGTCCGTCGGCGGCATCGAAGTCGTCGTCGAACTGCTCAAGCAGTCCAACCGCATGACAGAGAAGACCATCATCGAGTCCCTCGAGGTCAACGAGCCCGAGCTCGCCGAGGAAATCAAGAAGCGCATGTTCGTCTTCGAGAACATCTCCACGCTCGACGACCGCTCCATCCAGCGCATCCTCCGCGAAGTCGAAGTCCGCGACCTGGGCCTTGCCCTCAAAGCCACGCCCGAGGACGTCAAGAATTGCATCATGCGCAACATGTCCCAGCGTGCCGCAACCATGCTCAAAGAAGACATGGAAGCCTCCGGCCCGGTCCGCCTGCGCCAGGTCGAAGAAGCCCAGGCCCGCGTCGTCGAGGTAATCCGCCGCCTGGACGACTCCGAGGAGATCGTCATTTCCCGCGGAGGTGATGATGAGCTGGTCGCCTAAGTCCCCGCGGATTATTCGCGCCGCGCCCGATCAGGGCGAAGTCTTCGTCCTGGGCCGCCAGGCACGCGAGAGCGTCGCCGCAGCCGGCCCTGTCGCTGATGCCATCGCACTGGTTGCCGCCGCGGAAGAACGCGCGCGCCAGCTCATCGCCGAAGCCGAGCGCGAAGCCGCCGGCATCCTCCAGAAAGCCGAATCCGCCGCTGCCGAAGCCCATCAGGCCGCCGTCGAAACAGCGCGCACAGCCGGCTACGATGCCGGCCGTGCCGCGGCGGACCAGGAGGCGGCGCAGCAGCTTGAGGTCTTGCGCATTGCGCTCCGGGAAGCCCGCCAGCTCCGCGACCAGGTGGCAAACGACGCCGCCCCCGTCATCGCCCGCGCCGTCATGCTCGCCACGCGCCGCATCGTCGGCGAGTACTACGCCGAAGATCCGCAGCGCACCGTCGCCGCTGTTCGCGAAGCCCTGCAGGCCGCCGCCGGGCAGGATATCCTCCGCATCCGCGTTAACCCTGGCGTCTTCGAGAGCGTCACTGCCACGCTCGGCGATAGCCGCGACTTTGTCGCATCCGACGACGCTGTCGCCATTGGCGGCTGCATCCTCGACCTCAGGGAGGGCACCCTCGACGCCTCCCTGGACGCCCGGCTCAACCTGATGGAGCTCGCGCTGCAGCGCGCCGGTGGGGAGGTCGCGGAATGATCGCCGCCCTCGATACCATCCTCGAAGCCGCTGCAAGCGCCGAGGTCCACGCCCGCACCGGCCACGTCGTTCGTGCCACCGGCGAAAGCGTCACCACCCGCGGCCTCAATCTCCGCGTCCACGAACTCGCCTTCGTCGAAGACCCCGCCGGCCGCCCCCTCGCCGCCGAATGCTCCAGCACCCACGGCGCCGAAATGCACATCTCCCTCCTCGACCGCGGTGCCGTAACCGTCGGCTCCCGAGTGCACTCCTCCGGCGCCGTCGCCTCCGCCCCTTCGGGAAACGCCGTCCTTGGCCGTATCATCGATGGTCTCGGACGCCCGCTCGACGAGGGTGGGCCGCTTTCTCGAGCACGCTGGGTGCCGGTATTCGCGGAACCGCCCAGTCCGCTGGCGCGCCAGGCCATCGAGCGACGCCTTGCCACCGGCATCCGCGCCATCGATACCTTCAGCACTGTCGGCCGTGGCCAGCGGATCGGCATCTTCGCCGGCTCCGGCGTCGGCAAGAGCACCACCCTGGGCATGCTTGCGCGCGGCACCGAGGCCGACGTCACCGTTATCGCCCTCATCGGCGAGCGCGGCCGTGAAGTGCGCGACTTCATCGAGCACGACCTGGGCTTCGATGCCCTCAAGCACAGCGTCGTCGTCGCCTCCACCGGGGATACCCCGGCCGCAATGCGCCTCTGCGCGGCCAACGCGGCCACCGCTATCGCCGAAGGTTTCCGCGACGAAGGCCGTGACGTCCTTCTGCTCTTCGACAGCCTCACCCGCGTCGCCATGGCCCAGCGCGAGATCGGCCTTGCCGCCGGGGAGCCCCCCGCCATGCGTGGCTATCCGCCCTCCGTTTTCAGCCTGCTCCCCCACCTCATGGAGCGTGCCGGCCCGGGCCAACGTGGCTCCATCACCGCTGTGTACACCGTCCTGGTCGATGGCGACGATATGGAGGAGCCCATCGCCGACATCTCCCGCGCCACCCTCGATGGCCACATCGTCCTCAAGCGCGCACTGGCCACCGCCGGCCATTATCCGCCCATCGATGTCCTCTCCAGCGTCTCCCGCCTCATGAACCGCGTCGCTGAGCCGCACCATATCGAGGCCGCGCGCCGCATCCGCTCCCTGCTCGCAGCGCACGAAGAAGCGCGCGACCTCATCAGCATTGGCGCCTACGTCCGCGGCAGCGATCCCGAAGTGGACCGCGCCCTCGAACGCCTCCCGGATATCCACGAACTTCTCCGCCAGTCCGCTTCCGAAATAACGCCCATCGACGAATCCATCCGCCGCCTCTCCGAAATCGCCGAGGTACCCATCCCTGGTGTGGACGACAGCGCCGAGTCACAGGGTGATGCTCCGGGCACTGAAGTACCCGCCCCGGGCGAAACCCCCGCCGATGCCATCGACGGCGACTACACCGAGGAGGCCGCCTGATGCCCCGCGACATGAAGCGCCTCCGCAAGCTCGCCGCCTATCGCGCTCGCCTGGAGCGCATGCAGGAACTCCGCCTGGCACAGGCCCGCCGCGATGCCCTCGAACGCCACGGCCTGCTCCAACAATCGCGCGATCGCCTCGACGCGATGCTCTCGCTCAACATCGCCAACCACGGCGAGGTCGTCGACCCCGTCGTGCTCCACACTGGCTCCAGCTACCTGGTCCGTATGGGCCGCGAAGTCGAAGCCCGCAGCAATGCCCTGCGGCACTACCGCACCCTCGAACAGGCTGAGCGCGACGAAGTCCTTGAACTCCGCCGCGACCGGCGCGCCATGGAATCGCTGCTCGAGCGCGAAGCCGCCCGGGCCGCATACGAAGAACGGCGGGCCGAATCCGCCCGCCTCGACGAACAGGGCGCCAGGCAGTGGTGGCGCGAAAACCACCAGCCCCGGCCCACACGGAGGATCCCATGAACGTCTTCGGCGACAGCACCATCAACACCGTCCACCACTGGTTGCGTGGCCTCTCCGGCCGCCAGTCGGCCATCGCCGACAACATCGCCAACATCGACACCCCCGGCTACCGCCGCCGCGAAGTGTCCTTCGAAACCGAGCTCGCCCGCGCGCTCAACACGAACGGCGCCCGCCTTACCACCACCAGCCCGGGCCATGTTAGCCACAGCCGGCTCGGTGGCGGCCTCGGCATGGACCAGACCCAGATGCTCAGCTCCATGCGCGCTGACGGTAACGACGTCGACATCGACCAGGAGATGGTCCTCCTGGTCGAGACCCAGCTCCGCTACCAGGCCGCCACCCGCGCGCTCAACTCCCGCTTCGACCAGATCCGCAACGTCATCGGCACCACCTAAGGAGGGCTTCTCATGGGCTTCTTCTCTTCTGTTCGCGCCACCACATCCGGCCTCAGTGCCCAGCGCGTCCGCATGGATGTCATCGGCTCAAACATCGCCAACATGGATAGCACCCGCGCCGCCAACGGCGACGGGCCCTACCGCCGCAAGGTTGTGTACTTCGTCGATGGCGCCCGCGCACCACAATTTGCCGACATGATGGCTCGCTTTGACGGCCGCCAGAACAACGGCGTGGTGCTCACCGCCGTCGGCGAAGACGACTTCACCCCAAATCGCATCGTCCACAACCCCGCCCACCCCGACGCCGACGAAGAGGGCTACGTGGAACTGCCCAACGTCAACCTTGTCGACGAAATGACCGACCTGACTTCGGCCAATCGCTCCTACCAGGCCAACGCCACCGTACTCAATTCCCTCAAGCAGATGGCGCTCCGGGCCCTGGACCTGGGGAGTAGGTGATTTTCCCCACGCCGCTACATGAAAGGACTGCCCAGAAATGGAAGTTGGACGGATTCAGAGCGCGGCCATGCCGCAGCAAGCTTTGCACGGAGCAGGTGCACCCGCACCTGGCTTCGCCGACATGCTCGGCCAGGCCATCGGCGAACTCCAGGCCGTCAGCGATAACGCCAACGCCAGCGTCAACGCGCTCGCTACCGGCCAGGATGTCGAGCTCCATGACGTGATGATCGCCCTTGAGGCCGAAAACCTCGCCATCGGCCTCGCCACCAACGTCCGCAACAAGGCCATTGAGGCCTACCACGAAGTCTTCAGGATGCAAATCTAATGGCACTCCCCATCCAGGCATCCCTCGCCAAGATGCTCGCCCCCGGGGTCGATAGCGCCGCCACCGCCGGCGAAAACGGCCAGGATGGCTTTGGCGACCTGCTCGCCGCCCTCCTGGCAACGCTCGGCGGACCGGACGGCGCCTTCGACGGGGACGGCGCGGAAGGCGAAGGCGATGCGACGTCCCACGTGCTCCAGGCGCTCCTTGACGGCGGAGGCGAGGACGGAGAAGGCGCGCTCAATGTGCTGCACTTCGCGTCCACCCTCGCGGTCATGGCCGGCGAACTGGACTCCGTCATCGACCCGGAAACCGGTGCCACGTTCGAGCCGGCAGAAGTCATCCAGCTCGTCCTCTCCGCGGTGCCGGCCACCGTGCAGCCGAACGCCGGTCCGGTGACCGAAGCTGATGGGGCAGGTGAACCTGCCGAAGCGGATGGTGAAACGCCGGCCACGAAGCTTGTCGCGCTGGACACCGTCGACGATGCTGAGGAATCCGCAGAAACCGGCGCTGAAGAGGACAAACCGCCCTCCGCACAGCAGCGTGGCTCGCCACCCTCGGCGGCCGAAGAGCCAGCCAGGGGCGCAGAACGCGTGGTCCGCACCGTCGGGAACGCAGACGAAGCCGGGGCAACAGACTCCACCCGAACATCCTCCAGCGAGCCCAAACCCTTCCAGGCCACGCTCACCAGCCTGGCCAGCGCCTCAAGCGCAACCTCCTCGGCGCCGGGCAGTAGCCAGGCCGCCTCGGCCAGCGCGCCCACGCCGCCCCAGTTCCCCGTGCCGGCCCCGCCCGCAGCCCAGGTCGGCCAGGCCATCATCGACCGCATCGCCCGGGGCGGCGGCGAAGCCCGCATCCAGCTCGACCCGCCCGACCTCGGTGAGGTGCTCATCCGCGTCCGCATCGACGGCGACCGCGTCCGCATCGAAGTCCACGTTGAGCGGCCCGAGGCCGCGCAGCTGCTCCGGTCATCGTCAGGCGACCTGTCCAGCCTCCTCGGCCAACGCGGTCTCAACCTCGACGATGTCACCGTCGAACACGGCGCCCGCGAACACCACCAGCGCGGCCCCGAAGGCGGTGACACCTCCACCGGCGACGGCGAGAGCGAGAGCGAGAGCCAGAGCTTCGCCGCCGTCCTCGGCATCGATTCGGACGACGAAGGCGCAGACCTCCGTCAACTCCAACTCCTCAAAGCCGCCTACAACCCGGACGGCGCCTACCTCTATCGCATCTAGGGAGCTCCGCCATGTCTTTCCAGGTCGACCCAACCGTTGCCTTGCAGAACACCAGCCTGCAGCCGCGCGAAAAAGCCAGTCACGACCTGGGTTCCGTGGATTTCATGAAGCTCATCATCACCCAGATGCGCAACCAGAATCCGCTCGATCCACAGAGCGACACGGACTTCATCGCGCAGATGGCTCAGTTCGAAGCGCTGAACCAGATGCAGATGGTCGCGAAGGGTATCAAGGTCGTCCAGGGCCTGAACGAACTCTCCAGCGCCGCCGGCCTCATCGGCAAGGAGGTCATCGGCAAACAGGTAGAAGCCATCGGCGTCACCCGCGACCTGGTCTCCCGCGAACTCTATGGCGAGCCCTACAAGCAGCTCAGCAGTGCCCAGCAGGGCTCCGTCGACCGCGATGAGCGTGTGATCGCCGCCGCAGCCGATGCCGCCAACGCCGGCAAGGACACCCAGGGGGTCGTCGATAAGGTCGTCACCGGCCCCGATGGCATCCCCATGCTCTATGTCGGCGGCAAAGTCGTCGACCTGTTCACCGTCTCGATGGTGAAGTAGCCATGAAAGTCGAACACAACCCCATCCAGCACATCCCGCGGCCGCAGGGGCCTGGCGCCCCGGCCGCTCCAGACCCGGCGGGAGGCAGCTTTGCCGACGCCCTGGCCAACGCCGGCGCCGACCTCAAGCTCAGCCGCCACGCGCAAAAGCGCGTCGATCACCGCCACCTCAACCTCGACGCCGCGCGGCTCCACCGCCTCCACGACGCCGTCGACCGCGCGGCCGAAAAAGGCTCCCGCAGCAGCGTCGTCATGCTCGATGAACTCGCTGTAGTCGTCGACGTCCGCGAACGCACCGTCGTCACCGCAATGTCCCAGGAAGGAGGGCGCGATCGAGTCTTCACCAACATCGATTCCGTCGTCATCGCCTGACGCCTGTAATCGCGCTCCGGGCTGGTCCGCACTGTCGGAAAGCCCGATCCGCACCAACCAGCAGCCCCGGCTGCACCAGCGAGAGAGGGTTACACCACCATGATGCGTTCACTCTTTTCGGCCATCTCCGGCCTCCGCAA
>SLAK01000408.1 GCA_007126855.1 Dehalococcoidia bacterium
GCGATATCCCCATGCCCGCGCGCCTGCTCGCCGCCGCCGACGCCTACCACACGATGCTGGAGGAACGCCCGCACCGCCCTGCGTTTGCCCCCGGCGCTGCCGCCGAACGCTTAAGCCAACTCGCCGCCGACGGGGCACTCGACCCGGACGCCGTCCGGGCCGTGCTTGCTGTGGCGGGCCAGCCCGCGAAACCCGTCACGCGCATGCTCCCTGCCGGCCTCACTGACCGCGAGCTTGAAGTGTTACGCCTCGTCGCACAAGGCTGTTCCAACCGCGAGATCGCCGACGAACTGGTCATCTCGCGGCGCACCGCCGAACACCACGTGCAGCACATCTACGACAAGATTGGCGTTTCCACGCGCGCTGCGGCCTCTCTGTTCGCGGTGCACCACGACCTGCTGCCATTGCAGCACGGCACCGGTGGCGAACCTATTGCTCCCGGGCAAGCAAGATAGGTAGCCCTACCGATGCCGCCGCAGTGGCGAAAGCGCACCCTGCCTCCATCGGGAGGCCGCTTCAACCACACCGGGCCAACCCGGCAGGAGGAGAACAATGCTGAGCACACGATTCACGGAACTCGTTGGCTGTTCCGTCCCGGTACAGCAGGCCGGAATGGGCGGCATCGCCATGCCGGAACTGGCCACTGCCGTGGCCCGCGCCGGTGGCCTGGGCATGGTGGCCGGCGTCGAAATCCCCGCGGACCTGCTGGCCGGGATGCTGGACGAGCTGGACGCGGACACGCGGTCGAAGATCGGCGTGAACTTCCTGATGCCTTTCCTCGACGAGGAAGCGGTCAAGGCCGCGGCGTCCCGGGTCCGCGTCGTCGAATTCTTCTACGGCGATCCCGAAAAGCTGCTCGTGGATCTGGTCCACCAGGGCGGCGCGCTGGCCTTCTGGCAGGTCGGTTCGCTCGCGGAGGCGAAGGCTGCGGCCGATGCCGGCTGCGACGCCATCATCGCCCAGGGCACGGAGGCCGGTGGCCACGTCCGTGGCCAGGTAGGGCTCCACACCCTGCTCGCCGAAGTGCTGGACGCCGTCGAAGTGCCCGTCATCGCGGCGGGCGGCATCGGCACGCCGCGGGCCATGGCTGCAGCGCTCGCCGCTGGCGCCGACGCGGTAAGGGCGGGCACGGTCTTTGTCGCAGCCGAGGAAACTGATGCGCACCCGGAGTACGTCGATGCGCTGGCGAAGGCGCGGGCCCAGGACACGGTGCTGACCGAAGCCTTCGAAGCCGGCTGGCCCAACGCGCCGCACCGCGTGCTGCGCTCCAGCATCGAAGCCGCCGAGCGCCACCAGGGCGACACCGTTGCGGAAACACGTTTCGGGGAGGCCGTCATCCCGGTCGCCCGCTTCGCCCCCGATCCCCCATCCCGTGCCACCACCGGCAACATCCAGGCCATGGCGCTCTACGCGGGCGAATCCGTCGACGCGGTGCGTGGGCTGCGCCCGGCGGCGGCCATCGTCCGCGAGCTGGCGGACGGGGCGGAGGCGCTGCTGCGGCGGTGGTAGTCAGGCAACCGGCCGGCCGGTGGAGCTATCCCGCCGGCGGAACTTCACCAGCGTGATTTCCTCCGTCACATCCTCGTAGACAGCCTCGACCGGCATGCCGATGTGCACGTCCTCGTTCGGGCAGTCGACGATGTTCGTCGTCATATGCGGCCCTTCCTCCAGCTCCACGATAGCGATGACGTACGGCGCCTTCGACATGAACGCCGGCGCGGTGCCACGCCGGTCGACCGTGTACGAATAGACCGTCCCTCGTCCGCTCGCCTGGAACCACTCGATGTCGTCCGAGAGCGTCTCCGGCGCCAGCGCACGGGGGTAGAAGAAGGCTTTCCCGGTCTTGCGGTCGCGCTGGAGCATCAGCTTGCGCTGCTTCGTGCCGTCCCAGAAGGGCTGCGTCGTTGGGTTCGGTGTCGGCAGCGGCAGGGGGATTTCCTGCTGTGGTGTGGTCATCAGGCTCCCTCCAGGATGAGCGCGGCCTGTTCGGACATGAATCCGCCGGTACCGCTCACAAAGGCGCGCTCGCAATGCTTGAGCTGGCGCTCGCCCGCGCGCCCGGTGAGCTGTTCCAGCGCATCAGTGATGTGGTACATCCCGCCCGCGATGCCCGCCTGCCCGAGCGAAAGCTGCCCGCCGTTCGTGTTGAGCGGCCAGTCGCCGGTGAAGCGCAGGTCGTGCTCTTCGACGAAATGTTCGCCTTCGCCTTTGCCGCAGAAGCCGGAGTCCTCGATCGTCAGCAGCACCGTGATCGTGTAGCAGTCGTAGAGCGCGGCCATGTCGATGTCCTTGCGATCAACGCCGGCCATCTTGAAGGCGCGGTCGGCGGCGGCCTTGATCGGCACGGCGGTCAGCGTCGGCGCATAGGTGATCGACTTATGCGTCACCTGCTCGCCGAAGCCAGTGAGCACCACGGGCCGGTTGCGAAGCCGCTGCGCCCGCTCCAGAGTCGTCACGACAATCCCCACGCCGCCGAAGCTCGGCATCACGATTTCGAGCATGTGCAGCGGGTCGACGATCATCGGGGAGTTCAGCACATCGTCGACCGTGATCGGCTGGCCCTGGAACTGCGATTTCGGGTTTGCCTGGGCGTTGTCGCGCTGCTGCACGGCGATCTTTGCCAGCGTCTCCGGCTTCAGCTTGTATTCGTGCATGTAGCGCTGCGCCACCATCGCGAAGTGCGAGTTCGGGTTGATGAGCCCGTAGGGGATGTCGAACTGGCCGTGTGGCGCGCCCCAGGCGTCGGCGCCGAGATAGGCGCGGCTCGGGTCGAACTTGCCCTTCGGGTTGGGTGGCGGTGGGATCGTCGCGCCCACGCAGATTGCCGTGTCGCACGCCCCGGCCTCGATGGCCGCCACCGCACGCCAGATCATCCCCGCGCCGCTCGAGCCGCCCAGGTCCACGATCTCGGCAAAGGCGGTCGGGATGCCCAGGTACTCCGACACCGCCGACGGTGCAA
>SLAK01000042.1 GCA_007126855.1 Dehalococcoidia bacterium
CCAGCTTCGACACGGAGGAGCGCATCAAGCTCTTCGACGACTGGGGCATGGCCGGGGGCATTGTCTTCCCGACGATCGGCATCCTGTGGGATACGGAGGACCCGAAGCTTGCGGACGCCTATTGCCGCGCCTACAACCGCTGGTGCCAGGATTTCCGCGGCGACTACAAGGACCGCATCTTCCCCATGGCGCACATCGCGATGCACGACCCGGACCTGGCGCTGGCGGAGCTGCGGCGCTGCCTGAAGATGGGCTTCCGTGGCGTGTTCATGGCGCCGGAGCCGGTGAACGGCGTGAGCCCGGCCGACCCGCGCTTCGACCCGCTCTGGCACGAACTGCAGGACGCGGGGTTGCCCTTCTGCCTGCACGTGATCGTGCGCTTCAACCGCATCCTGGAGAACCCGACACGCTTCCACTCGTTGCTGCTGGAGCCGAGCCGGACCTTCAGCTTCGGCATGGGCGCGACCTTCCAGATCATCCCGGCAATGGCGTCGCTGATCATGAGCGGCTTCTTCGACCGCTTCCCGGACCTGCGATGCCTGTGCGTCGAAGCGGGCGCGGGCTGGGCGCCCTATATCGCCCACCGGCTGGACGAGAAATACGAGATGTTCGGCTATGCGGAGAAGACGAAGCACGAGCCGAGCTACTACATGAAGAACAACGTGTGGTATGTGGTGGAGCCGCGCGAGCACTACATCGGCTATGCGATGGACGTGATCGGGGAGGACCAGTTCATCTGGGGTTCGGACTACCCGCACATCGATTCGAGCATCCACGCGATCGACCAGGTGCTGGATACGGCGTCGGGGCTGTCGGAGCACCGCAAGCGGCTGCTGCTCGGGGAGAACGCGCGGAAGCTGTACCGGCTGGACTGAGGGTGCGGGGGCTTGGGCAGCAGGAGCGTTCCAGTGGATCCGCTGGCCTACGCGGACGTTGTGCCCGAGATCCTTGCCACGGTGAGGGGCCTGCGCTTCCCGCCGGACTTCGACGACTACGAGCTGCCCTACATCGTGGTCGAAGGCTACTTGATGCAGCACCTGGTTTCCGCGGAGGCGCCGGACGCGGACATCGCCGCGGCGTTCGCGCTGATGGAACGGATGGCGGCAAGCGACGACGAGGATGTGCTCACGCTGCTCTCCATTGGGATCGTCGAGACCTTCGAGGCCTGGGCGTGGCAGCGCGAGCCGGGGTTGGGGCGGCTGCTCGCGCAGATGCCGGGCTCGCTGGACGCGGCGCTGCGGCGGGAGTTCGGGGAGCGGTGGGCGGCGGTGGCAAAGCGACACAACGAGTGAGCTTCCATCGCCGGGCGGTACCGCTCGCGTGAGCCGGGTCGATGGCGGGCTGCGACGACCTGACGCACCAAGGGATTGAAGGCTCGCCAGGGCAAGGCACACCCGGTAGGATTCCTCGTTTGATGGATGAAGACGTGCAAAGGCAGATCGAGGGCGACGTATTCAGCCAGCTCCAGCCGGCGCCGGGACGGTGGACAAGCATCGGCGATTGGCGCGCAGATGCCGGGATGCTCCGCGGCCGCTTCGTCTACCCAAACGTCGCTCACGCCGCCTCTATGTTGCCCTATGGGATTGAGCAGCTGGCCGGGCGGCGCCTCGCGTTGATCCTGCCCGGCGACGCCGTGCCGGTCACGATACACCGGGCCGCCTTTCTCGATGCGGACATTGCGGTGTACCGGAAAGCTGACGGGAACTTCGTAGCCGTGCCAGTGCCATCGATGGACGAATCGGTGCGATGGTACGGGGAGCTGGGCGGCCTCAGCACGTTGAACGACGTTGATGCTTTCGAAGGCCCCGGCTGGCTCGTTGGCTTGATTGATTGGCTGGAGTCGCGGAGGGTCGAGCGTATTCGGCGGTCGCAATACTGGGCCTGGCACTACCGTGGCCGGCAGGTGCTCCAGGCACGTCGTATCCGAAATGGGTACTCGTTGGTCGCTGGAGTCGCCTACACTTCTCCCCGCGAGGATCAACCTGCGCCCATACGCTTAACGATCGCGGCGGATGAGGAGCCGGATGAAGCGACGCAGGCGAGGTTGCGTACCCATATCGACGAGGCGATCGAGCGGCGGCGCACCGGTGATGATCGGGATCATCGAGAGCACCTGTTACAGGCTGCACTCGGGATTTCCCCGTCGCTGTTAGGGATGCAGGAACTGCACCGCGAGTTCCCGGCGTGGCGGCCGTCGCTGGATAGCGTTGCAGGAAGGGGGTTCATAGATTTCCTGGGAGTGGACATCGACGGCGGGCTCCACGTTGTTGAAACGAAGATAGGGCCGGATCACATGCTTGGCGTGCAGGGCATCGACTACTGGGCCTGGGTGACGGCGCACAAGCAGGACATTGCCAGACAGGTGGGCGCCGACCCGGATGGACCTTCAGTGCAGCTGCACTATGTGGTTGCGTGCAAACAAGGGCAGCTGATGCATGCCGCGGCTGCTGAAACGGTTCGGTTGTTGAGAGCTGCTATTCCCTGGCGGTGCCACGTCATTGAGGACTGGAATACGGTAGACCGGCCGGGCCAGCTCCTGCGACCGCACGCTCTGCATGGGATAGGTCCGCGCACGGTGCCGGACCGGTTCCGGTGCGAGTAGCGCTCCGGAGGCAGATCATGCGGACGGCGGTGGCGGTGCCGAAAAGTCAATGATCCACGCCGCTTGACCGGCGGCGCCACAGGCCTATAGCATTCCCCGATTCTGGAACGAGGTTCATGCGATGGCCACCCACGCTCCTGTGCCGGCAACGATCGACGCGATTACGCCCGGATGGCTCACCGATGTGCTGCCGGAGGAATTCCGGGCCGGATGCACCATCACCAGGTTCGACGCGAAGGTGCTGAGCGAGGGCATCGGCTTCGTCGGCGACGTTGCGCGGCTGAAGTTGACCTATGACCAGCCGGCGGATGATGCCCGCACGACTGTCATCGCGAAGGTGCCGACGGCGAACG
>SLAK01000157.1 GCA_007126855.1 Dehalococcoidia bacterium
AGCAGGCCGAAATCGGCAGCTTTGGCCATCGCTTCCCGGTCCGGGCCGGGATTGGGGCCGGCCCAGACGCGGATGAAGAAGAAGAGCACTGCGAGCGCGAAGGCACCGGTGAGCAGCGACACGGCGATGATGTGAAAAGCGGGGTTCATGCTAGTCCTCCCTCCTCCTGGACCAGGGCCCACGTTCGCTGTCGGCAACGCGGATCAGCGCCCATGAGCCAAGAAGGAAAAAGACGGCCCAGGAGAGCGTCGTCCATGTCCACTGCGTGCGGATCTCGCTGCGGAATTCGGATTCGACCGCATAGCGAGCCAGTTCTTCCTCGGTGTGCGCGACCTCCACAGCCGTCCTGCGTTGCATCTCTTCGTAGCCTGCATGGGCGTCGCTCATGAGGTGGTCCCAGGCGATCTGGCCAGGGTAGAAGAGGGTGATCTCGGTCCATTCGATGTCGTCCCAGGGCGGCTGGTCGCCATCGAAGCGAAGGGCCTCAACATCGGCGTCGCGGCTCAGTCCGAGCGTAAGCGGATTGGATACGTAGTGCCAGCGGGCTGTGGTTGCATCGCGGTGGACAGCGAAGGCCACATCGTAGACGCCCAGGTGGTGGAGGATCTTGTCGTCCTGGGGGTTACCCGTATCGAGGGCGCGCATCAGGTCGACGTGCCACATTTCCTGGTCCCAGATGCCGTTGGCAAAGATGTCGCCCCGGCTGCCATCTGGTTCACGCAGCAAGCGCCGGGGAATCACGTCACCTTCTTGCCAGTCGTGGTCCGGGTCGAACGGCACCGCGATGTCCTCGCTCAGGTAGTAGTAGTCATCCTGGGTGTATTCCCGGTTTACAAGACGCTCCCACCGCAGCGCATACTGGCCAGTGATGTCGGGGTCGAACATGAAATTCGGCTGCTCGAGATCGGAATCCCAGTTGGTCGCGAAAGGCCCCGTTCCCTCATCGCTCAGGCGGTACCAGGTCACAAGCGTATCGTCAGCGAAGCCGACGGGATTGGAGCGGTGCGCGCGCCAGTGCCAGAGGTCGAGGAAGTAACCAGCTTCCGTGAGGGCTTCCAGCTCCTCTTCAGAGCGCACGGTGGTCCAGTCGTAGAAGTCCGTTCGCGTGCCAGGCAGCCACTTGCGCAGGTCTGATTCGCCAATAACTGCTTCCACCTCTTCTTCAGATGCCTCGTCGGTGAAGAAGCGCATCTGGTCGGAGATGGCAGTTATGAATCCGCCGTACTGGGCAAAGTAGGGAACGCTCCCATCATCGACGAAGAAGGTCATCCGATCTTCGTAGAAGCCAAATTCTTCGCTTCCGACAGGTGACTCGCCGTAGCGCACCCATTCGCCGTCCTCGTAGGCGAACAAATCGTGATAGAACGACCCGTTGGGGGCGTCCCATTCGAATCGCCAGTATATGTTCTCGTCGTCGTAGGCAACTTTGAAGCGCAGGTCCATCAAGAGGTCATCCGGGATGGCGATGTTCCGCTCGAGGTCATCCCGAACGACTCCTCTGCCTGCGAAGATGACGGACAGCACGATCACCGCGACGAAAAAGACGGCGATAAGCGCTACACCAAGACGGGGATCAAATCTATTCATCTGCTCGTCTCACCTCGATCACAAAGGATCGTGACCACGCCCGCCGCGGGCAGGTGCGGTCCTAATTTCTGCTGCACTGTTCCCTCCGGGATTTGGTCAAAGATTTGGGCAAGAATGTGTCAGTCTATCATCTCGTGCCCGGCGACCGGCGTGTTCGCCTCATGACAAAGTCCGATGCTCAGATTGGACAAACCGGCGGGTAGTCGCCGCCGGACCGATAGGATACCCGGGCCGAGATGCCTCCGCGCGGCCGCGCTATCGGCGGCGTAACGCCGGTCACGCATCGCTGCTTGCCGATCCCGGGATCCTGTCATCGGTAGGCCCTCTCTCGTGCGGGTTGTGTGCAGCGTGTCCTTCAGGTTCCTGGCCCCACTGTCTCGCCGCCGGGTGCTGTGCGTCTGCGACCAATCGGCCACCGGCACAGGTCCATTGGTCGCGAGGCCGCCGCAAACTCAGCATCTTTGATTGCGGTGATTCGACGCGTGGATAGCAAGAGCTACGCGTCCGTGGACCTAACTTTCGGAATGGCTCCCGTCGCCTCATGCAAAATCGAGTGCAGCGTGGCAATCGCCGTATGCGGGAGCGACAGTCACCTTCACCTTCGTCTCCAGGTGGACTGGCTACGTCGTGCGGTTTGGCCGGGAGCGGGCGACGCGGATGCGGGCGTGCGGGCGTCCCAGGTGACCTTGAAGGCGCCGTCGCCGTCGATGGAGGTGTGGAGCTCGGCCTCGTGGTCGAGAAGTTCGGCGCCGAAGTCGAGGCGTGCGCTGCCCATGTGGTCGACGATGGTGTCGACCATGACGCTGGCCATGTTGCGGGCGGCGATCTGGCGGCGGATGGCCGGGAGGCGGTCGTGCTCACCGTGGTAGTAGCGGCGGTTGAGGTCGTAGCGCTTGCGCCGGCCGGCGAAGTCGCTGTCTGAGGTGAGGCGACGCGGGAGCGTGCTCACGTGGGGCGGAGCTTAGGGGATGGGGGCGGATAGGTGCAAGAGGATTCCGGAATTGGAAGTCGCATGTTTCGCTGTCAATGTGATGCGAGGCAGTTCGTGCCGGAGGACACGGTCGGAGGTTACCGCGCAAGGAACTCCTCCGCCGCCCACCCCGACCTGCCGTCCGGCGTCCAGACGGGAATCCAGCCGTTCGGAGTCTCCGGGCTTCGTTGGATGAGCGGCGCGCCGTCTCCAAAGCAGTCGAGAACGGCAGCGTCCGTCGATGGTTCTTCCCGCACGTTCAGACAGGAGCCGCCCGTCTCCACCAGGAACGTTGGGTGGGGGTACGGACTATCGTCGCGGAGCGGTGCATTGAGCCAGAGCCAGCCTTCAGTTCCGTCGGCAGCGGTGACGTGCTTCCA
>SLAK01000171.1 GCA_007126855.1 Dehalococcoidia bacterium
ACATGCTCGAATACGGACGGTCCGCCGCCGACCGTGGCCTCCGCGTCATCATCGCCGGCGCCGGGGGCGCCGCGCACCTGCCCGGCATGCTCGCTTCGGCTACCACGCTGCCCGTCATCGGCGTGCCCGTCCCGCTCGCAAAGCTCGACGGTCTTGACTCGCTCCTGTCCATCGTCCAGATGCCCGCGGGCGTCCCCGTCGCCACCGTATCGATTGGCGGCGCGCGGAACGCCGGTCTGCTCGCCGTCCGCATGCTCGCCACCACCGACCGCCGCCTGGCGACCGAACTCCGCAAGTTCCAGCGGGGGCTCCGCGACAAAGCACTGGCTCAGGACGTCGACGTGCTCGAACAGATGGCGGCTCGCCGCCAGGAAGGTGAGAGCGGCAAGACTCGCCGCTAGCCGCCGAAGTTTCCTACAATGGCAGGAGTGACCACAGGCCTTCGTAGCTCAGCTGGCAGAGCGACGCTCTCGTAAAGCGTAGGTCGCCGGTTCGAATCCGGCCGAAGGCTCCACCCCCGCAACCTCGAACGCGATAAGAGAACGCCCCGTCACGCTGACGGGAGCGACCCTGTTTCGAGCTGGGTACAGCCAGGCAGCGGGCCTGTCCTGCCGCGCCGGAAGCAGCCGGTCAGGATACCGTGGCGCCTGCGAGCACGCGGTCAAGCCATGCGAACACCCGGGCATGGAACAGCAGCCGCGCACCGGCCTCGCAGTGGTCGCCGGCGCCTTCGGCCCTCGTGAACTGCATCAGCGTCGCATTGGGAGCTTCGGCGGCAAGGCGCGGCGCAGAGCTGCTGATCTCGTCGTCCTCCGCGTAGCACACCAGCAATGGACAGGCGATGTTCGCCGCGTTTCCTTCGAGTGTGAATTCCCGCAGAGAGCACACGTAGTCGATTGGCTTATCAAAACCGTGGACGAGTTGGCCACGGCGGAGCGCCCATCCAGCGGTGGGCTGGCGCGCCACTCTGCGCATCGCCCCGCCGGCAATCATGCGAGCGGCGCGGCTGCCGCTGGCGAACCGCCTGGCCAACGGCGCCGGCATGCGCTCCAGCGCGGAGCCGAACAGGTCGTACGAACCGCAGTCGGCGATGCAGGCGGCGACACGGTGGTCGACGCTTGCGGCCCGTGGCGCGAGGTGAGCCCCGAGGCTGAGCCCGTGCAACACGATCCGGTCCGCGTCGACTTCCGCACGCTCCAGGAGGTGGTCGACCACCGCGCGTACGCTTCGGTCGAAGCCGCGCGACAGAGTAAGTCCCTGCTGCAGGAGCGCGCCGCCCTGCCCTGGCCCGTCGAAGGCGAACACATGGTAGCCACGCTCAACTGCTGCGGCGCCGTTTAAGAAGTACAGCTCCTCGCAGGTGCTGTCGTACCCGCCGATGAGGACGACGGCCGGCCCCTTTTCCCCGTCGGCCGATGCTGCGAAGAAGTATCCGGGCAGCGTTGCCCCATCGAAGGGGATGCCAAGGATCTCGGGAGGGTGGGGAAGCAATGCAGCGCCGGCGCGGAACATCTCGCTCTGCCGCAGGTTCGCTTCCCGGGCTCGCCGGTCTGGGCCCGGTCCGAGCAGCATGACGCCCGCGGTGCGGTAGTAGCTCGAAGCCCGGAAGAACGCGGCACGGGCGCTTGTCGTGCGCCCGTCCGACAGCTCCGCGTTTGCGAGCGCGGCAACGCGATCAGCCAGCGTCGACCATTCATCGTACCAGCGATCGAGATCAACCCGCTTCACACCGATCCGGTCTGCGACGGCCAGGCACTCACCGATGTCAGCTCCACCGTAAGGCGCAGCTCCGATCGTCCGCAGCAGTTGAGCGTCGAGGAGCTCGTCGTGGAAGCGGAGCCGGCCCCCGCCCGGCGTTCCCAAGTTCCGGTACCTCCGTCCCACGTGGCCGCCGCCCCGGATGGGCAAGGTGTTCCACAGCGGCCAGTGCCAGCGCTGTCACGCGGATGAGCACGCGAACTGTGTTGTCCTTCTATGCAGCATGCGGAATCTACTCCGAGTGGACAGCCACAGCAAGCGCCCCGCCGAGCTCACATGGAACCGCCGTCCGATTGGTGGCCCTCTCGAGCGATTCCGCCGCTATGCCGGAACGAACCGCATCGACAGGGAATTGACGCAATGCCGCGTGTTCTTTGGCGTGAAGCCTTCGCCCTCGAACACGTGGCCCAGGTGTGCGCCGCAGGCCGCACACTCGATCTCCGTCCGTATCCCGTCCGGGTCCGGTAGCCGCTTCACCGCACCCTCGACCTCGTCGTCGAAGGCCGGCCACCCGCAATGCGCGTCGAATTTCGAGTCTGAGGTGTAGAGCTCGGCCCCGCAGCGCTTGCACACGTAGGTCCCGGGCTGGAAGAAGTCATCGTATTGGCCGCTGAAGGGCGGCTCCGTGCCTTTTCCCTCGATGACCCAGCGTTCCTCTGGTGTCAGTTCGTTGGTTCGTGCGTCTGCCATGGATGTTCTCGCTTTCTGGTTCGGAGCCCCACGAGGAATAGCGGAAGTGACGATTCCAGCAGAGTACGATCCTATGCCCAGCGTCAACCGTGATGGGCGTCAACCCGGCCGCTGGGACCCGTGGAACCCGCTCGGAACACACCTACGTGCCGCTGCTGGACATCCCTCACCGCTACGCCAAACACTGGAGCGGGGTTCGAAGCCAACCGATGGACCACGACGACCACGTCAATCTGCTCCGCCCTGGTGTTGAAGGTTGCGGCGGCGCCTGGGCCGACCTTGGAGCCGGTTCCGGCGCCTTCACGCTGGCTCTTGCGGATTTACTTGGACCCTCGGGCGAAATCTACGCCGTCGATCGGGATGCAGGTGCGCTGCGCCAGAACGGCCGCGCGATGCGCCGGAGCTTCCCACAGACCCTGGTGCACCACCTGGAGGCCGATTTCACCCGGCCCCTCAGCCTTCCCCTGCTCGACGGCATCGTGATGGCA
>SLAK01000167.1 GCA_007126855.1 Dehalococcoidia bacterium
AGCAGCCGGTCGAGCAGCTCCCGGTAGCGTTGCAGGGTCACCCGCAGCACTTCGGTTGTCACCTCGCCATCCCGGCGCTCCCATTGGCTGCCGAGCTGCCGCCGCTCGCGGTCCAGCGCGTCGTTAATGATCGATACCATTTCGAGCATCAGCTCGTCTGCACTACGCATTGCATCGTAGGGCGCTTCGACGAACGAAGACTGGATCGCCTCCCATCGCGCATCCAGCCGCCGGGCATCTTCCTCGGTGAACAGCGTTATCTTTTCAGTCGAGTGTTCGCTGTGGCGCTCGTTCATGCCGACACCCTGTGCTGCTCGGTCTCCTCCTCCGTCGGCTCATCAGCGATGACGTCTTCGAAGATGCGGCGGAAGTGCATCATTGCTTCGCGAAGTGCCTCGGTGTTGGCCTCGCCGCGCTCGTTGCCCACCACGGTAGCTCGCGCAAACCGGTAAGACCCCACTGTGCCCGGGTGGCGCACGGACAGGTCGGCGTCAACATGCCCCGGGCCGTCGTCCAGCTCGTAGCCGCGCGCTTTGATCGCCTGCAAAACCAGGTGGTCCGCTTGGTTCAGCGCCTGGCTCGGCTCATCGACAAAGCGCGATTCTGTACGCTTCCACGCGTCAATGAACTCGTTGCGCTCTGTCGTCGAAAGCGGACGCAGCGCATAGCCTTCCACGCGCAGCTTTCGTTGCTCCAGCTCCTGTTCCGCTCGCTTCTTGTCGCCCAGGTCCTCCACGGTGCGGTCGTACTCGGCGCCAAACTGCTCGCGCAGATCCTTTGTCCGGCGGCGGTTCCGCGAATACAGGAGCCCCGTGACCACGATTACCACCAGCACAACCAGCACGGCGGCTATCACTGCGATCACGTATTCCATCGCAACCTCCTCCCCGGCTCAGCGCCGAACTGTCGCACGCACATATACACGCTACAACTCAACGTTTTGGCGAAGGCTCGCCAGATCGCACCTTCTTGTTACATCGGCATCGCAATTGTGGCAGCGGTCGCCGCCCCTTGAGGCATTCTCCCGAGGCCGCTATTAGCCGGCGCGATCGTCCACCAGTGCGCCGGCCACCAGCTCGTCGAAGCGCTCCATCGCTTCATCTGCCGGGTCATCCATCCCCCGCCGCGCCCCGCCGTCCGACAGGTGCGCTTTGGCCCACAGCCGCGCGATCAGCGCTTTGCGGCCGTCGGTCACCCCCTGGCGAGCTTCCCAGGCGGCCTGCTCCACCAGCAACGCCCCGGCATAGACATCGATCATGAACTGCGCCAGCGGGAAGAGCCGTGCTTCGGCCACATCCCGGTCAAGCTGCCGCCAGGCCTCCACCGCGTCCTCCAGGTCGCCGATCCGCTGCCGCACCAGCGAAACCGTCGGGTCCGTCTCCGCCGCGTTTGACACCGCCTCCCGAAGCCGCTCGAAGAACGGCGCCTCCGCCGACTCCCGCTCCATCGCTCGGCGCACGTCCAGGCAGAGGATGTTGTCTGTCCCCTCCCAGATGGTGTTCACCTGCGCGTCGCGAAGCTGGCGCGCTACCGGCCAGGTCTCGCAATACCCGTTGCCACCATGCACCTCGATGGCATCGATCGACGCCGTGATCCCCAGGCGGGCAGCCTTCAGCTTCACCAGCGCGGGCGCAAGCCGCAGCCGCGCCGCCGGCTGGCTGCGCGTGTGGTTCTGGAAGCCGTGCCCCTCGAACACCAGTGCCTGAGTCGCTTCCACCTCGACGATCAGCTCGGCCAGTTTGCGCCGCATCAGCGGATGCTTGTCGATGGGGTTGCCGAACGCCTCCCGCGCACGCGCGTAGCATAGCGATTCAACCAGCGACCGCCGCGCTATTCCCAGGCCCATCATCGCCACGCCCAGTCGCGACGCGTTCGTCAACGCCATCATGCGCGCCAGGCCGTCCCGCTCAGAGCTGCTCTTCTGCCCGTTGGCCGTTCCGGGGCGGTTGGCAAGAATGAACGCCTCCGCGTCGCGGAACTCGATCTCGCACGATGCCACCGCCTTCGTGCCCAGCTTGTCCTTCAGCTGGCGGATATACACCCCGTTCGGTGATCCGTCCCGCTTCGTGCGCGACACCAGGAAGTTCGCGACACCCTTCACATCGTCGCTCGCCCCCACGGGCTTGGCCAGCACGACAAACACGCTCCCGTTCGCATTCGAGGCGAACCACTTCACGCCGTTCAGAAGGTAATGGTCGCCCTCGGGCGTGGCCGTTGTCTCAAGCTGGCCCAGGTCCGAGCCGCCGGTTCGTTCCGTGAGCAGCTGCGCCGTCTCGCCTTCGAACTCGCCTGCTAGCAGCCGCGGCATCAGCTCGTCGCGCACGTCCGGCGGCGCGAAGCGGTCAACCATGTCCGCAACCATGTCGCCGCCGGTGCCAAGCGCGCAGGTCATCCCGATCTCGGCCTGGTTGAGCATGTAGGCGCTCACTGCGCTCAGCAGGTCGCCGCGGACACCGGCTTCGCGAGCCGCTTCGCGCAAGGCCCGACGGTCTGCCAGGATATCCCGCTTCGACGCCTCCATCGTCTCCGGCATCACTACGTGGCTGATGTCGTGGCCCCAGCGGTCATACTTCACCAGCCGCGGTGGGTTCTTGTCCGTCTCCTCGGCACGCTCCGCGACCGGTCCGCCCATCAGCGCGCCCGTGGCAGTAAGCGCCGGGCGAACCGCCTCGTGCTGCTCCGGCTCCAGGTAGAAATCGAGCAGAAACTGGATCGTCGGGTCACACGTGTACCAGTTCAGTCCCGCGGCGCCCTGGTACCGCCCCGTGTCGTATCGCCGCGCCTTCTCCGGGCTCGTAAACGCCGGCGCAGCCGGACGCGAACTATCGACAGTAGTCATGGCAACCTCCCGTTCTGCCAATGCTACACCACATAGTCGCGCACCGAAGCCGCCGCGAATGTACCCCCTCTCCCGCCGAGCGGGAGAGGGGGTCAGGGGGTGAGGGTTCATCGCGCCTGACCCCTCTTCTACCCCGCCAAAAACTCCTGCAGCGCCTCGAGCGCCTCTGGCTCGGTCAGCCCCGGCGCGTGGCCAACGCCCGGCACTCGCACCCTCTTTGCCTGCGGCTGCGCCTCCAGCATCTTCTCGACAATCGGATCAGCCAGGATGTCGCTGTCGGCGCCCTGGATAATCATCAGCGGGCATGTCAGCGCCTTGAAGCTTTCCCAGGCGTCCGGCTGCGGATCGGGCGGCGTCACCGGCTTCCGCACCGCCGGGTCCATCTTCCACACGTAGACCCCCAGGTCGTTGCGCCGCACGTGCCACCGCGCGTACTCCATCACCTCATCGTCGCTCCGCTTCGCCAGCACGGGGGCGTTCTCTGCGCGGTAATAGTTCGCCACAGTATTCAGGTCGGGAAACGCCTCCGGCGCGTTCCCTGCCATCGCAAGGATGCGTTGCAGTCCCTCCGGTGCAATGTCCGGCCCGATGTCGTTCAGCACAATGCGCCGTACCCGCTCCGGGTATTCCGCGCCGTAGTGCATCGAGATCAGCCCTCCCATCGAGGTGCCCACCAGGCTGAACTCCCGGATCCCGAGCCCGCTCCGCACCGCCTCGACGTCCGCAACGTAGTTGGACATGTGGTAGCCGTCCTCCGGCCCCCATTCGCTCTCACCGCGCCCGCGCACATCCAGGCAATACACGTGGTGGTTCTCCGCCAAAATAGTGGCCACCGCGTCGAACACGTGTGCCTGCTGGGTCAGCCCGTGAATCATCATCACGATTGGCCGTTGCTGGTCGCCTCGCGCGATAACGTGGTGGCGGATGCCGTTGGCATTCAGGTAGATGTCGCGCACAGGCGTCGCCATGCAAGGCCTCCAGGATGGTGTGGGCGGGATTGTATGGCGCGCAGCGGTTGTTGGCGACTATGGGCCGCTCAGAGCGGCTGGCGGCCCGCGAAACCACCGTCCAGGGTGTGCCAGTACAGGATGTCCGGCTCCCCGAGCAGGTAACATAGGTACACCACCTGCCCGTCTCGCATGTGGTAAAAGTCGATCAGACCCTGCGCCGGATCCTTCACCTCGATATCCAGCTCCTCGAGCTCCTCAATGCAACGCCGGGCCGTAGTCTGCGCCCGCGCCAGCGGGGATTCCTCCTCGGTCGTCGCATCCCACGGGTCCGCGACCAGGTTGCCGTCGGCGAGCACAGTCTTGCGCAGCGCTGCCACCATGTCTTGCAGGCGGTTGAACTCCAGCGTCGCCTCCGACAGCTCCTGCAGGATCGGCTGCACCGTAGGCAGCGTCGCCCGCGCTTCTTCCACGGTGTACAAACGCACGCCTACACGAACAGGTGCAACGGCATCTGCACCGGATGCACCGTCTCTCCAGACTCCAGGCCCGTGCGGTCCAGCAGTTCTTCCTGCACCCCGGGGTTAATGACCACGTTTCGGCCAACGTGGAACTCGCCGGGGATCACCGCCCGCTTGCCGATGATGCTCAGGCCTGTGTACACGATGTCGGGGCGTTCGCTGTTCGGTATCGACGGGTCACCGGTCCCAACAAGGCTCCCCGGCCCGATCTCGACATCCTTGTCCACGATCGTCCGGTCCACCACGCTGCCGGCCCGCACCACTGCGTTGTGCTGGATGACCGATTCGCGGATCTCCGCCCCTTCTTCGATCACCACCCCCGGCGAGATCACCGAGCGGTACACGGAGCCGTTGACCACCGCCCCGGGCGAGATCATCGACTGTTGCACCGCCGCGTTCGGCCCGATGTTGGCCGGCGGCAGGATTGGTCCGGGCGTCCGCAGCTTCAGCTCCTCATTCGCCAGGTCAAGCTCCGGGCTCGGCGCTAGCAAGTCCATGTGCGCCTGCCAGTAGGACTCCACCGTCCCCACGTCGCGCCAGTAGTCTTGGTACTGGTAGCCGAACACCCTGTGCGTCTTGTACATGCGCGGGATGATGTTCCGTCCAAAGTCATGCTGGCTCTCGTCGCCCCGGTTCGCATCCTCCTGCAGCTGCTCCACGAGCACGTCCTTATTGAAGCAATAGACACTCATCGAGATCCACGGTGAACGCGGATTCTTCGGTTTTTCCTCGAAGTCGATGATGCGGCCATTCTGGTCCAGGTCCAGCACGCCGTAGCGGCTCGCCTCTTCGCGGGGCACCGGATAGACCGCCACGGTCGCGTCCGCCTGCTGGCTCCGGTGGTAGTTAATCAGGTTGCGATAGGAGGTCAGGTAGATCTGATCCCCCGCCAGGATAAGGACCTCGCGGGCCTTCGAGCCTTCGATCACGTAGAGATTCTGGTACACCGCGTCGGCGGTCCCCTGGTACCAGTCCATATCGCCGCGCCCCAGGTAGGGCTGGAGGATCTGCACCGCTGAATCCAGCCGGTCCAGGCCCCACGCCTGCCCCGCCCGGATATGGTTAACCAGCGACCGCGGCCGGTATTGCGTAAGCACGCCAACCTTCGTAATGCCACTGTTTGCCGTGTTGCTCAGTGCAAAATCGATAATTCGGTAGTGTCCGCCGAAAACCACAGCGGGCTTCGCACGCTGCTCCGAAAGCACCGATAGGCGATCCCCCTGGCCTCCAGCGAGGATCATCGCCAGGACATTAATCATCGCCTGCTCCTTTCCGGTTCAGTCTAACCCGCCGTGCATGCCTTGGCATGAGAATCCCGCGCAAAACGCGCGAATTGCATCAGTGCTATCGAAAGGGCTTCAGCCTTCGGCCTGCTGGTCGAAACCAATGGTGTGACGCTCGCTCGAGCGCCCTGGAGGACTGTTCGTGGAAGTTGCCCGGGTCACCATTCGCGAAGGGATGCACGCCGCCGCCGGCCAGCTCGATCTGCCGCAGGTGAGCATTGTCGGGCCGATTGTTGAAGCCGCCGCCCGCGTCTTACGCCAGATGTGCCGCCAGAACGTGGCCAAGGGCAGGATCTACCGCATCCGCTCGCAGCGTACCAGTGGCGAAGTCAGTGCCGTCATCGCCGTCACCGGCGGCATCGCGGGCCTCGTCACCTATTCCATGAGCCGCGAAACCGCCATCGCCATCGCCGAAGCCATGATCGGCGAACCCTGCGCCGAACTCGATGAGCTTGCGCAGAGCGCCATCGCTGAGCTGGCGAATATCGTGACTGGCCAGGCCGGCACCGCACTACAGCGCGCCGGCATTCAAAACGACATGTCGCCGCCGCTCCTCCTCATGGGCAAAGACATGAGCTTCTCCACCTTCAACCTCACGCGACTGGTCGTCCCCCTGGTCCTCGACTGCGGCGAGTTCAACATCGACATGGGCATCAAACTCACCTGACCGGGTGGCGCCGCATAGAGAAATCCAGTGGCCGCGTGTCTCAGCTCGCGCGTGCCAGCGTCGCTTCCGAACGCATGACCATCGCCACCGCGCAATCGCGGCAGATCACCGTCGAATACGACGACGCCGAGTGTTCGATGTCCGCGACATACAGCCGCGAATGAGCCCGGGTGATACGTCCGCACAATGGGCACGGCGCACCAGAAGTGGTTGTTCGAGTCATCTCCCTACCTCGAATAACCCCGCACGGTTTCATCGTCCGCAAGATGCCCTCCGCTCGTCCATCCGGACCTTCCCCTAAGCAACATCCCGGCATCGGCTCGTTGCTTCCACGCCGCTATACTCGTAGCACCACCCGGCAGGAGCGCGCCCGTGCGGGTTGCCCGTATCGCCCTTGCACAGATCAACACCACCGTCGGCGACCTCGAAGGCAACGCCACGATTATCCGCCAGCGGCTCCAGGAAGCCCGCGACGAAGGCTGCGACCTGGTCGCCTTCCCGGAAATGGCCGTCACCGGCTATCCGCCTGAGGACCTCCTCCTGCGCCGCTCCTTCTGCAGCGCCTCGCGTGAAATCCTCGATTCCCTGGTCCCCGCTACCTCCGGCATCACCGCGATCATCGGCTTCGTCGACTGGCGCGATGGCGAAGCCCGCAACTCCGCCGCCATCGCCGCTGACGGCCGCCTGGTCGATATCTACGACAAGATCCGGCTGCCTAACTACGGCGTCTTCGACGAAGACCGCTATTTCACCGCCGGCAGCCGCGTCCCTGTCTATCGCGCGGGCGGGCTTCGTTTTGGCGTCGGCATCTGCGAAGACATCTGGTATCCCGGCCACCCTCTCGAAGACATCTCCCTTGCCGGTGCTGAACTCTACATAAATATCAACGCCTCGCCCTACCACCTGGGCCGCAGCGCCGACCGCGAGCGCATGCTTGCCACTCGCGCCGCCGACAACCTGGTCACCGTTGCCTATCTCAATGCCGTCGGCGGTCAGGACGAGCTGGTCTTCGACGGAGGATCCGTCGTCTTCGATGCGAGCGCGGACCTCGTCGCTCGCGCCCCACAATACAGCGAAGACCTGCTCGTCGTTGACATCGACCTCGATGCCGTCAGCCAGCGCCGCCTCCACGACCCGCGCTGGCGCATCGAACGCCGCGAGCGGGCCTACGTCGCAATCGACGAGGTCTTGGACATCGGCGTCGAACCCTCGCTCGCCCGTGAACTGCCCCTCCACCAGCCGAAGACGGGCCTCATGGGCCCCGAAGAAGAAGTCTGGAACGCTCTCGTCGTCGGCACCCGCGATTACCTTGGCAAGACCGGTTTCCGCGAGGCCCTCATCGGCCTTTCCGGTGGCCTCGACTCCGCCGTGGTGGCCGCCGTCGCCGTCGATGCGCTTGGCGCCGAAAACGTGGCCGGTGTCGCCATGCCCAGCCGCTATTCCAGCCAGCATTCCCTCGACGACGCCCGTGCCCTCGCGAAAAACCTGGGCATCCGGCTGCTCACCATCCCGATCGAGCCTGCTCACGCTGCAATGCTCGAGATGCTCGCTTCCGCCTTCGAAGGCACCGAGCCGGGCACCGCCGAGGAAAACCTGCAATCGCGCCAGCGCGGCAATGTCCTGATGACCCTTTCCAACAAGTTCGGCTCGCTTGTGCTCACCACAGGCAACAAAAGCGAAATGGCAACCGGCTATGCCACCCTCTATGGCGACATGGCCGGCGGGTTCGCCGTCATCAAGGATGTGCCCAAGACGATGATCTACCGCCTGTCCCGCTGGCGGAACGAACAGGCAGGCCGCGACCTCATCCCGGAGAGCATCGTTACAAAGCCGCCCAGTGCCGAGCTCAAGCCAGACCAGCTCGATTCCGACTTCCTCCCCGAATACGAGATCCTCGACCCCATCCTCCAGGCCTACGTCGAGGAAGACCGCACCTTCGACGAGATCGTTGCCGCTGGCTTCGACCCGGACGTTGTCCGCAAAGTTATCCGCCTGGTCGACCGCAACGAATACAAACGCCGCCAGGCGCCTCCAGGGGTGAAGATCACCCGCCGGGCTTTTGGCCGCGATCGGCGTCTCCCCCTGGCGAACCGGTTCTCCTCCTTCCCTGCCGGGTAGCCGCCAGGCTCGTGTGCGTCAATCGCCGGGAGACCTGCCACGCTGCCTTCCGGTGTGAGACGCAGTTCACACGTCTACACGCTCCGGGACCCCGCAACGGCGAATGGTGCCATTCGACGCCAAAAAGATGGATGGACCGGCCCTCGAGCCCCGCGCCACGATGCCGTCTACTTAAGACACAAGGTGAAAGCGAGGCCCCCCAATGGTGAACCCAAAGACGCTTGTTCCAACGGCTGTAGGCGCAGTACTGCTGCTCATCCTGGCTGCCTGCGGAAACGGAAATGGCGGCATCCCGTCCGGCTTCGACGAGCTCTTTAGCGAACGCGAAGGCGATTTCACCGTCACCGTCTATTCTGGCTCCGGCACCGTCGACGAGGCGGTCGAGGGCTTTTCTTCCTGGGCTGAAGCAGGCGGTTGGAGCGCTACCGGCGACTACGGATTCGGTGGCTACTCCGGCTACCTCTTCGAACAGGGTGACGAAGTGATGGTGATCAGCGTCATCGATGCCGGTGCCATGATCACCGTGAGCACCATCCGCGGCCCGCGCGACGCCGACATGCCCGACGACCCCGCGAATGGCAACGATGTCCCCGACCCCACGCCCACCGAAGTCGAGGGTCGTGACCCGGCACTGCCAATCCCCCCGGCCGCAACGCGCTCGTACTACTTCGAGATCGGCGACGACTCCGCGATGGTCGGCTACGAGGTCGATGCATCACTCGACGATGTCATCGAGTTCTACCAGCGGCAGTTGGCCGACTGGGACGGGGTCAATGAGTGGGACGGCGCTTACGGCGAAGGCGCCTACACTTTCGAGCAGGTCCAGGAGGATCCCGGATTCATTATCACCCTCGATGCCCAGGACGACGGCACAACGGTCGTCAGTATCATGGCGGGCATCTCCTTCTTTGAGTGACCCCCGCACCTCGCGGAGTCAAGCAAGCGGGCTCCCGGCAAGCCGGGGCCCGCTCGTCTGTCTGCACGTATCGGGTGAGCTTTGAAGCGCTACCGGTCGCCGAAGGCGTCGCCCTGGTACGGGGTGTCGTACTCGATGTAGGGCGGCCACAGGCCCTCAAGCTCCTCACGGATCGGGTCGCCATCGGGCAGGTAGCGGTGGAACTGCGGCTCAACGTCGCGCCGCTTCCAGCCTTCGCCCAGCGTGTCCTGCTTGATCTTGTCCTGTAGCAGCATGATCCCGGTGAGCAACGACTCCGGCCGCGGCGGGCACCCGGGCACATAGACGTCCACAGGTACCAGCGTGTTCACGCCCGGCGTCACGCTATAGGCGTAAGCAAAGGGTCCACCCATGATCGCGCACCCGCCCATCGCCAGCGCCCACTTTGGCTCCGGCATTTGCAGCCAGATGCGCCGCACCGCCGGCGCCATCTTCCAGGTCACCGTGCCCGGCACGATAAGCAGGTCCGCCTGCCGGGGTGACGCCCGGAAAATCTCCGCGCCAAAGCGGGCCAGGTCGTACCGGGGCGTCGCTGTCGCAATCATCTCCATCGCGCAGCACGCCAGCCCGAACATGGCCGGCCACAACGATGACCGCCGCGACCAGTTCAGCACCTGGTCGACGCTGGTTACAAGGACGTTCTGCTGGACTTCTTCCTCCACGTTCGTCTGGTTAGCGACGTGGAGCGGCAACGCTTCGTAGCCCTTCAGTGGGGTCTTCGCCATATCGTTCAGCTTATCACAATCGCGGTCTGCCCAAAGCCCGCCAAAGGCCGCTCGGCGGGCACCGTTAACCTGCCGGCCAAAGCCAATTTCCGTGCGCTGCCTCGGCCCGGCTCAGCGCCGGTTCACGTAGTGCGTGCCGTCGTTGATCGGCTCTTCGATGAAAATCTCACCATTGCGGATCTTCAGGTTGTATCCGCAATCAGGATTTGTGCATACCCACGCCTTGTAATGGATTGGTGCCCCCTGGCTTCCGAAATCGGAAAAGGGGACAAGGTCGCCATCCTGGCATTTCCGGCAAACGGGCAATTGATACACGCCACCCCTCCGGCCCTTTGCTGGCCGAATGCTAGCAATCTTTCTTTACCTACACAATCTCTTGACCCGTCTGAACCCGTGCGCAGCGCTCAAGCCCGTGTCCCGGCCGCCTCCTTCGCGCGCTCAAGATCCGCCCGAAGCACTTCGTAGTCCTTCTCCGTGATCTCGTGGAGATTGCCCTGGTAGGCCAGCGTCCAGCGCTCGCGGGGCCACCGTTGCGTCCATTCGAAGCGGTCGTGATAGGTCTCCGCGTCCAGCCACTGCTCTTCGCCCAGGATGACCACCGGCTCGATGCCAATGCGGTAGGGATACAGCTCTTCTGGCTTCTTCGAGCTTTGCCAGATCCGCGTCTGCCCCTCCACCACGGGCGAGGTCACCCGCACCATCCCGGCGAACTGCTTCCAGCCGGAAATGTAGAAGGTCATCGTGTCGCCCGGCTGGATCTGCTGGGCCATCTTCCGCCGCGTGCTCTTGATGCCGTGCTTCGTGAAGCCCAGCTCCTTCGTCGTGTCCCAGATCTCTTTCCCCGAAACCACAATCCAGTGGCGTGCCATAGCGTTCGTTCCTCCTGCGTTCTGCCGTTCATCGGTCCGCCGCCGTCAGGCGTCGTCGTAGTCCCACGGACCCGTGTATCCCCGCACCAGCACATCCTCCGCGACCTGCTCCACCACAACCTCCCGCAGCCGGTGCGCGTCTGCCACAC
>SLAK01000390.1 GCA_007126855.1 Dehalococcoidia bacterium
AGCTTCTCCATGGTGCCAAGCGCCAGGTTTTCTGCGACGACGTCGCTCACGCGGATGAGGGCCTTCACGACCTCCAGCCCTTCCGCCCTGCGGCTATCGACGGTGAACGACTTCTTGTTGCGCATCACGTGGATGAAGGCCGGGGCGTTGTTCCAGGGGCGCGGCCCCGGGTCGCTGTTCGGATGACCGCCCATCCACGGCGGGATCATGCGGCACATGGTCGAATCGATAATCGGCGATGCTGCGCGCGTCATCGGGTTCCAGATGTAGGGATTTTCGACTTTGATGCATTCGGCGCCAAGGTCGGCCAGGTACATGGTGGCTGACTGCCCGGCCCAGACCACGGTGAAGTCGCAAATGCGTGTCCCCTCAAGCGGAAGGTAGCCGCTCATTGCACTGCTCCTGTTGCCATGAGGTCGCCCTGCTCGGACGACGGAATGCCGAGTTCGGCCAGGGTGGCCGCAGTATGCTCGCCGAGCATGGGGGCCGCGTGCCGGATCCGCCAGGGCGTTTTCTCCAGCACGTAGGGACGGCCAAGCATCGGCAGCTTCCCGAGCACGGCATGTTCGATTTCGGTCCAGAGGCCACGCTGCCTGAACACCGGGTCCTCGTACAGGTCTTTGCCCGTATAGAGCGGCGCAACCATGGCATGAGCCCGCCGCGCCTCGCGCCAGATCTCCTCGCGGGTACGAGTGAGCATCCAGGGATAGACAATCGCGTCTGCTTCCACGCGCCCTTCGGGGCTCGCAGCGAACAGCGGGTTCAGCCACTTCGGGTCAGCGAAGGCGTCATCACCGATCATTTCCACGAAGCGCTGCCAGTAATTTCCATAAGACGCAGTCACCTCGATGTAGCCGTCGGCGCACGGGTAGACGCCCCCGGCGGGAGCGGCCTGCGCTGTAACGGGCCGGTCCAGCACGCGCCCGGAGAACCGGTAGCCAAGGATCGCCGAGCTGCGCCGGTCGATGCTCTGGATCTGCACCTCGAAAAGCGGCACATCGATATGCTGGCCGACACGGTGCAGCTCCCACGCGTGGATGCCCCCGAGCGCCGCTATCGCCGCCATGGACCCGCATTGCAGCAGCGTCGATGTGCCGCCAGTCTTGAGCGGCTCGCGGTCGGCGAGGCCAAGGCTCCACATCTCGCCGCCCATCGCGAAGAGCGCCGTCTCAGACAGCTGGTAGTCGCGGTAGGGGCCCGACTGGCCGAAGTTCGTGATCGACAGCACGGGCACATCGGCCACGCGCTTGAGCGACGCGTAATCGACGCCGAGCCGCTCCGCCACTGCAGGAGGATAGGATTCGACAACCAGGTCGGCGCGTTCGATCAGCCGGTGGAGCACCCGCTGGCCCTCCGGTTGCTTGAGGTCGACGACGACCGATTCCTTGTTCGTGTTCAGGAACTGGTAGGTGGCGCTGCGTTCAGGCCCGGGTTCGTCGTTGAGAAAAGGCCCAAGTGCGCGGGATGGGTCGCCGCCGGGCCGCTCAACTTTGATGACTCGCGCGCCGAGGTCAGCCAGGAGCTTGGTCGCATAAGGCCCGGCAATGTGGGATGTGAGGTCGACAACGGTCACGCCTTCAAGTGCGTCCATCGGCAGTCCTGTCTGAGTTGCGTTCGCGGACGAACTCTACGGCAACGGCGTGGCTGGTGCACCCGGCAGGCGCAGCCGTAGACTGCGTCCGACGTCCCGGCACAGGAGGCGACGGCATGACCATCACGTTGCTGATCGACGGCCACGAACGCACAACCGAATCCGCGCGTGCCGACGGCGATGAGCTCTGGATCCCGGCGGGCGAGCTCGAGCCGCTCACCGGCTGGCATCTCGAACCCGAGGGCCTGTGCCGGGACGAGCGCTGCGTCCCGCTCCCGCCCGGCGCCTCGCTCGCCGGGGACGACGCTGTTGACTTTGCGGGCGTCGCGCGACACCTTGGCCGGCCGGTGGTGGTCTCTTCGGACGGCTCGGCCTGGGCCATCGGCGCGGAACCGCCGCCCGCGTTCGCCATGCCGGTCCGCCCGGCCCCCGACTTCTCGCTGCCCGACCGCTCAGGCAAGGAGCGAAGCCTCCGCGAATGGCGCGGCCGGAAGGTGATTCTCGTCGCCTGGGCCTCCTGGTGAGGCTGCCGATTCGACCTGCCCGTGTGGCAGCGGATCTACGATGAACTCAAGGGCAAAGGCCTCATGGTGGTCAGTGCCGCGCTGGATAGCGCCGGCGTGGAAGCCGCGAGCCCATGGATCGACCGCGCAAAGCCCGCCTACCCCTGCCTCATCGACCAGCACCACGAGCTCGCCGACCTGTACGGCTTCACCAACGTACCCATGGCCGTGTGGATTGACGAACAGGGGATGATCGTGCGTGGTCCCGAGCCCGCCGGCGCCTCGGACGCCTTCCGCCGCATGGACCGCAAGGACTTCTCGCTGCCGGAGGATGCCCGTGCGCAGATCCGCGAGTCTCGCACAAGGTACACCGCTGCCATCCGGGACTGGGCCGAAAACGGACCGTCCTCGCGTTTCGTGCAGCTTGGCGCCACGGGCGGGCCGCCCTCCCGCGAATTTCATGAGGCGCAGGCCCGCTTTGCGCTGGGGCAATACCTCTACCGGCGCGGGCAGCGGGACGAGGGCACGCGCTTGCTGGAAGAAGCGAAAGCGATGCTGCCAGAAAGCTGGTCGCTGCGCCGCCAGTCATGGGCGCTCGAAGACCCGGCGAAGGCAGGGGGCCCGGAGTTCTGGGCTGCGGTCGACGCCCTTGGCGACCGGCCGTACTACGCGCCCGTGAAGCTGGATGAGTAAGCCGCCTGCGCAAGGGAGCAGCCGCCCCAGGCACGAAAGGCCTCCGTTATTGCAACGGAGGCCTGGTTCGAATCGCTGCCCCGCGGGACCGCGCTTAGCGGCGGGTGGGGAAAATGCGTGAAATG
>SLAK01000442.1 GCA_007126855.1 Dehalococcoidia bacterium
AGGTGAGCGGATGGTAGAGGAGCGATTGTCGATTGGCGATTGCCGATTGTCGAGCGGGGAGCGGCGGGCCGGGTTGTCGAAGAGCTCCCCCGAGGGTTTGCTGGAGAGCTTTGGAGTGGCGGATCTGTGACGCATTGACATGCAACCATATGGTTGCCTATTCTCTCTGCATGGACCGGGTGTTCAAGGCGCTGGCGGACCCGAGCCGGCGGAGACTGCTGGACGCACTCCATGCCGACAACGGGCAGACGCTGGGCGAGCTCTGCGAACACCTGGACATGACCCGGCAGGCGGTGTCGAAGCACCTGATGATCCTTGAGGAGGCGAACCTGGTGGTAACGGTTTGGCGGGGGCGCGAAAAGCTGCACTACCTGAACCCTGTGCCCATCCAGGAGATCGCAGACCGCTGGATTGCCAAGTATGAGCGAGACCGGCTGCAAGCACTCGAGGCGCTGAAGCAGGCGCTGGAAGGAGCCACCGATGAACATGAATAAGCCGACCTTTGTCTACGTGACCTATGTCGCGGCGACGCCTGAGCAGGTGTGGGAAGGGCTCACGAGCCCGGAGTTCACGCGCCAATACTGGAAGCGGGCGGAATCGGACTGGCAGCCGGGCTCGCCGGTGACGCACTGGAACGAGGACGACACGGTGAACCTGCAGGGCGAGGTGTTGGAGAGCGACCCGCCGCACCGGCTGGTGTTCACGTTCGGGGCGGCATCGGACTATGGTGGTCTGGAGGAGGCGCCGTCGCGGGTGACGTTCACCATCGACACGCTCGGCGGCGTCACGCGCCTGACGGTGACGCACGACGAGTTCCCGCCGAAGAGCAAGGTGTACGAGCAGATCCAGATGGGCTGGCCGGCGATCCTGTCGAACCTGAAGAGCCTGCTGGAAACGGGGCAGCCGCTGGCGTTTGGGCGGTGGGAGTGAAGCGCGGAGAGCGAAGAGTGCAGAGAGAGCCGCTTGCGCTCCCGCCCGCACCAGCGCGGTAACGGAGCGCAAGCCCGGTTGCTTTGCTCCTCGTGAACGATATCCCGTAGGATGAAGGCTCGCCGGGCGGTGTCCGGCCTGCCGCCAAACCCCTGCGAGGGACGGCGAGCCTTTAGAAGCCGGGGTACCCGGATGACGCAGGTATTAGAGGGCGTCTACCAGCTTTTGACGCCGTTTCCACAGTTCACCTTCGAAGAGGCCAAGCGCCTCCGCAAAGACCTTGAGGCGAAGCCGCGGGTGACGAAGGGGTTGCCCTATGTGCTGCCGTACCTGGTGAAGCGCGGCGATGAGACGGTGCTCATCGATTGCGGCTGGAACACTGAAGATGCCTACAAGGCGCTGGAAGAGGGGATGAGGGAGCATGGGTCGCACCCTTCGGAGATCACGAAGCTGGTGATCACGCACGTGCACCCGGACCACTACGGGATGGCGGGGAAGCTGAAGCAGATTTCGAGCTGCGAGGTGGTGATCCACGAGAAGGATGCGGAGGTCATTAAGGACCGCTACCTGGCCCCGAAGAACCTGACGGAGGGGATGGAGCGGTTCATGGAGATGAACGGCGTGCCGGAGCTGAGCGCGCCGACGATGTCGCGTGGCTCGATGGGGATGATCGACAAGGTGTCGGCGGTGCCGCCGGACCAGTCGGTGAAGGGCGGCGAGGTGATGCGGGTCGGCGATTTCGAATTCGAGCTGATCTGGACGCCGGGGCATTCGCCGGGGCACATCTGCATCTACGAGCCGAACCGGAAGATCCTGTTCACGGGGGACCACATCCTTCCGACGATCACCCCAAACGTGTCCATCCACACGCAGACGCACGGGAGTCCCCTGGGCGATTACATGCGGTCGCTGGACGTGGTGGAGGACCTGGATGTGGACTATGTGCTGCCGGCGCACGAGTTCGACATCAAGGTGTTGAAGACGCGCATCCGGGAGATCCACGACCACCACAAGCAGCGGCTGGACGAGATGTTGCGCTGCGTGGACCGTGGCGGCTCGACCGCCTGGGAGGTTGCCGGCCGTGTGAAGTGGGCGACGGGGTCGCTGGACGACTTCGAGCCGTTCATGCAGCGGGCGGCCGTGGGCGAGACGCTGGCACACCTGGAGTACATGTTCGAGCTGGGACAGCTTTCGAAGGTGATGCGAGGCAGGCAGCTCTACTGGCTACCGGCGTAGGGATTGGCGATTGGCGATTGGCGATTGAGGCTCAGGCCAACGTAGCTGTGAGCGGGCGAACGGTTTGCGGTAGTGATGAGCCGGAGCGATTCGCGATTGCCGAATGTCGAATGTCGAATGGGGCTGTGATTAGCCGGCGTCGGGTTCTTCGGGGCCGTGGGCACGGCCGTGGAGAGTGGTGGGGCGCAAGCGCCAGGCCAGACGGCCGAGGGTTTCGAAGCGGTCGTTGAGTGCGCGCTGGGCCCAGGGCGGTGCGTCGGCAAGCTTTTCGCCGAGTTCCATGGCGAAGCCAACAGCTTCGGCGGGGTCTTCGAGGACTTCGAAGGCGCCCTGGCCGCCGACGCTGGCCCATTCCCAGGGGCCGGTGTGGACTGTGCTGTCGACCTGGAAGCCGGCGAGCGGGTTGGCAGCGGCCATCGTGGTTTTGCGGCCGGGTGTGGTGAAGCCGTGCAGGCCGCCAGCCTTCCAGACGTAGAACACGGGTACGACGAAAACGTCACCGTCGGCCGCGAAGGAAAGGCGGACGATGCGTTCGCTTGCCAGGACCAGGTCGATCTCGTCGGAGCTGAGGTCGCGGAAACCCATGGGCCTATGATGCCACCGGAAACGCGCAGGGGATGCCCCGTGTGCGGGGCAAAAGGAAACGGGGCGGCGGCCGGTCGCACCCCTGGGTATAGCGGCGGGGCAGTCACTAGAGAACACGCAGGAGATGGAGCTGTAGGCCGCGCCCCGTTATTTATGTAACG
>SLAK01000015.1 GCA_007126855.1 Dehalococcoidia bacterium
CCGGGAAGCATGCGCACCATCCGCTCCTTCGGCGCCGAGCAGATCGCCGTACCGCTCGACGAGCACGGCATGCGCGTCGACCTGCTGGAGGCCGAGCTGCAGAAGCTCGCCGACCAGGGCAAGCGGGCCAAGTTCATCTATTGCATACCAACGCACCAGAACCCGGCCGGCTGCACCATGCCGCTGGATCGGCGGGAAAAGCTCGTCGAGCTCGCGCAGCGCTTCAACACCCTGGTGCTGGAAGACGATGCCTACGGCGAGCTCTGGTTCGACGAGGCGCCACCACCGTCCATCTTCTCGCTGGCGAACGGCGACCACTGCGTGAAGGCGTGCAGCTTTTCGAAGACGCTCGCCACAGGGCTACGCGTCGGCTGGCTCATGGGCCCGGCGGCGCTCATCAGCCGCATGGCCGCCGTCAGATACGACATGGGCACCAGCCCGTTTATGGGGCGCGTCATCGCCGAAGCTATCCGAAGCGGCGAACTGGACCATCACGTCGACCGCCTGCGCGAGACCTACCGCAAGAAACTCCAGCGCACCGAAGACGCGCTCCGCCGCTACTGCGCCGACTACTGCACCTGGGTTTCGCCGAAAGGTGGATTCTTCCTCTGGGTACAGCTCCGGCCCGACTTGCCGGCGCGCGACGTCCAGGTAGCGGCCAACGAGCGGGCCGTGATCGTTGGCCAGGGGCCGCAGTTTTTCGCCGACGGCAATGCGACCAACCACCTCCGCCTTTCCTATTCTTATGTGCCGACCGAGGACATCGAAGAGGGCATCCACCGCCTGGGCGAGGCCATGGCCGATGTTGCCACGCGGACCGCGGCGAAGTAGCCAACCTTCCCCTCGAATGTGAAGTGAATCCCCCGTAAGCTCACAGGAGCTTCAACGGAGTACATTGCATGGCACTCGATCCACGGCACAAGAGCCACACGCTCGTCGACGGCCCCGGCCGCGCGGCAGCACGATCCTACTTCAAATCTGTTGGCTTTACGTCTGAAGACCTGCGCAGGCCGCTCGTGATGGTAGCGCATAGCTGGATCGGCACCATGCCCTGCAATTTCAACCACCGGCAGCTGGCCGCGGCGGTATCCGAAGGTGTCCGCGCGGCCGGCGGGACGCCGATGGAGGTCAACACCATCTCCATCAGCGACGGCATCTCCATGGGCACTGAAGGCATGAAAGCCTCGCTGATCAGCCGCGAGCTCATCGCTGACTCCATCGAGCTCACCGGGGTCGGCTATTCCTTCGATGCGGCCGTCATCATCGTCGGTTGCGATAAGACCATTCCGGCGGCCGCGATGGCGCTGGCCCGGCTCAATATCCCGGGACTCATCCTCTATGGCGGCTCCATCGCCCCCGGACATTACAAAGGGCAGGACCTCACCATCCAGGACGTCTTCGAAGGCGTTGGCCGGCACTCGGCAGGCGCCATTTCCGAAGAGGAACTGGAGAACATCGTCGATGCCGCCTGCCCAGGGGCCGGAGCCTGTGGCGCGCAATACACGGCGAACACCATGGCGATGGTGATGGAATTCATGGGCCTGGCCCCCATGGGCAGCGGTTCCGCCGGCGCCACCGCTCCGGAAAAGATCCAGATCGCGCGCGACACCGGTGCCATGGTGATGGACACGCTGAAGCGCGGCCAGCTCCCGCTCGACATCATGACGCGCGAATCGTTTGAAAACGGCATCGTGGGCGCCGCGGCGACCGGCGGCTCCACAAACGTGGTGCTGCACCTGCTTGCGCTGGCACGGGAGGCTGGTGTGCCGCTGACGATCGATGACTTCGATGAGATCAGCGACCGCACACCGCTCATTGGCGACCTGCGTCCCGGCGGGCGCTATGTCGCGCTGGACCTGCACCAGGCGGGCGGCATCGAGCTCGTCGCACAACGCCTCCTCGAAGCGAAAAAATTGCACGGCAACGTGGCCACCGTCAGCGGACGCACCATCGCCGAAGAGGCCGCGCGGGCACGTGAAACGCCGGGCCAGGACGTTGTCCGCCCAATCGACAACCCGCTGAAAGCAACGGGCGGGCTCGTCATCCTCAAAGGCAGCCTGGCCCCGGAGGGGTGTGTCATCAAAGTCGCCGGCCACGAGCGCCTGCAGCATCGCGGCCCGGCCCGCGTCTTCGACCGCGAAGAAGACGCCTTTGAAGCGGTCACGCAGCGGAAGATCGAGCCCGGCGACGTCGTAGTCATTCGCTACGAAGGCCCGCGCGGCGGTCCGGGAATGCGCGAGATGCTCGGCGTGACCGCCGCGCTCGTCGGCGAGGGGCTTGGTGAGTCCGTGGCACTGCTAACCGACGGGCGTTTCAGTGGCGCTACACGAGGGCTCATGGCTGGCCATGTCGCGCCCGAAGCCGCCGACGGCGGGCCCATCGCGCTCGTGCAGGAAGGGGACATCATCAGCTTCGACATCCCCAACCGGAAGCTTGACCTTGAAGTGGCGCTGGAAGAGCTGGACCGACGCCGGGCAGACTGGAAGCCGCGGCCAGCCAAATACTCCCACGGCGTCTTCGCCAAGTACGCACGCCTCGTCTCCAGCGCCGCGGAAGGCGCGATCACCGGCTGACAGCGCATCCTGCTTTCCGGCATCATGCATCCAGAGGGCAGAATGCAACCTGCCCCGGACGCCTGCGCTTTGCACCGAGGAGGCTCTATGAGCGGGGCTGGACCACGGCGCTTGAGCCGCCGGCGCTTCCTGCGTTTCGCGACCACCGGGGTGGCAGCCCCTTTGGTGGTCCCTGTGGCACTGGGACCGGGCGCAGCACACGCCAGCTACCGGCACGATTACCAGCCGCCGAGGCTAACCGAAGCGGCGGCAGCCTTCGTAGACACACCAGATGCTGCCAGCCATATCCGCCCGGTGGAACTGACTCTCAGCACAGACGCGGTATTCCAGGGCGGCGC
>SLAK01000229.1 GCA_007126855.1 Dehalococcoidia bacterium
ATTGGCAGTATGGACATCCAGGTGAAGCACCAGGGCGGCGATAGCTACGAGGTGACGCTGGTGGACGGCGGGCGCGAGCGCACGCGGCACCAGGTAACGGTGGAGCCGGGGCCGCTCGAACGCTATGGGGGCGGCGCGTCGGCGGAGGAACTGCTGCGCGAATCGTTCGCCTTCCTGCTGGAGCGGGAGCCGCCGGAAAGCATTCTGCGGAGCTTCCCGATCGAAGCGATCGAGGGCTATTTCCCCGAGTATCCGTCGGAGATGGCAAAGCGGCTTGGTGGCGCTTAGGTTCAGTCCGCCAGTGTGCCGGAGAAGACCTGCCAGGCGAGCGCCGACTTGGCTGTAAGGCTGAGCAAGATGTAGACGGACTCACCGAAGAGGTAGTTGCGCCAGGGACCGGCACGCAGGTACTGGAGCAGCATGTTCACGGCGAAGATGTTGAAGAAGACGAAGATCGATACAAAGATGGCGATGACGAAGTTGGGCGGGTTGACGTCGGTCGTCGGGCCCCAGAGGTAGATAGCGATCGCGATCCAGGGGACGATGCCGGCGATGCAGCCGAACACGAAAGACAGCCAGTTGGCTTTGCCGGGCTCTTCGTAGTGCTCCATGAGCAGGCCGAAGAAGATCATCGATGCGTTGACGCCGAAGAGGGCGATGAGCGCCGCGACTTCGGTGATGCCGGTGATCATGGCGATGAGCACGATCATCACGGATGCGCTGACGGAGTACTCGATCCAGCGGGCATAGTTGCGGTTGCGGCGCAGGTTGGCGCGGTACCAGCCGAAGATGCCGGGCGAAATGATCAGCAGGTGGGCGAAGGCTGACAGGAACAGGAAGAGCGCGACGCCCCAGGCGATGCGGACGTCGAAGAGCTCAGTGCGTTCGGTGGGAGTGCCCGGCGGGCCTTCCAGGAAGGTGGCTGTCACGGGCAGGGCAAAATCGTTTGCCAGGATAAGCACGAGGATGCCCTGGGCCGCGTGGAGCACGCCCATGGCCAGGTTGTAAGCCCGCAGCCGCTGGAAGACGCGATCGTCCGCGCCGGAAGGTGTTGCTCCATCGCGCATGGACACTGTAGCTGCCAGCGTAGCGGAAGGCGCATATGCCGCGGGCGAAGCCTTCTTAACCGTGGTGTTTGGCGGTGGAGCGGCGGCGCTTGCGCTTGCGTTTCTTGCCGTCGCCAGTTTCCTCGCCGGTCGCGACGTCGATTTCGACGAGCTCCCAGCCTTCGGGCAGGCGAATTTCGGTGCCGCCGGTGAGGGCGCTGACGGCGTTGGCCAGGGCCAGGGTGCGGTCCATGCCGTCGTACTGGTCGCCGGCGGCGACGGGTACCTGGCAGAGCTTGAGGCGTTTGCCGCTTTTCTTGATGAGCCAGAGGGCGAACTGGCGGAGGTCGTCGGGAAGGTCGTGCCAGCGGTCGGGTTCGTCGCCTTCGACGGTGACCTCCAGGTAGTCGATCTTGTGGAAGGGGACGAGCTCGCGGGTGCCGATGCCCATGCCCAGGTAGCCCTGCTGCCAGGTGGCGGAGCCCTTGGTGCGGTCGACTATCACGTCGGCGCCGACGAAGGCGCTGACCAGCGACATGATGGAAATGGGGAAGGCGAGCAGGCAATAGAAGAGGACGAGCGCGAGCGACCAGAAGGGCAGGACCGCGCCGCCGCGCGCCAGCAACAGCGCGCCGATGGCCACGGTGGTCAGGCCGATGATGGGGATGAGGATGGTGCCGCGCGCGGCCTTGATTTCGATCTTGTCGTCGCCAATGACCGCCATGGAGCGATGGAGGAGGACGGCCACGCGGCCGTCGCGCCGCGGGATCGCAACGTGCGCCGGGACGGAGATTTCGGCCATGGCATAAGCGTAGCGGGAGTGTGTCTAAGGGTGGTAGCGTCGAACCACCCCGGCGCGTCCGGCGGGGCGTCCAACACGGTGGAGACGGCTATGGACGAATTGCTGTCACCCGTCGGCGTGTTCGCGGCGCTGATCGTGGTGCTGAAGATCGCCTTGCCCATCGCGGTGCTGTATGTGGTTGCGCGGACGCGGGGGCGGTCACCGCTGTTCGCCCTGTGGGGGCTGTTGAGCTGGTTTGGGGTGATCATCGGCATGGTGATCATGATCACGACCAGGAAAGAACCGGAGCTGTAGGGGCGTTGCAGCAGCGTTGCCGGGCGGCGGCGGATGGTAGGATTCCCGGCACATGCCGCAGGAGGGCCCACCATGACCGAATTCCGCACCGTGCTCGAAGGGCTGGCGTTCCCGGAGGGGCCGCGATGGCACGAGGGGCGCCTCTGGTTTTCCGATATGCACGCGCACGAGGTTGTCGTTGTCGATATGGAGGGCAACCGGGAGACGATCTGCGAGGTGCCGCAGCGGCCTTCGGGGCTGGGCTGGCTGCCGGACGGGCGGCTGCTGGTGGTGTCCATGGTGAACCGCAAGCTGCTGCGGCTGGAAACGGGCGGTGTGCTCGCCGAGCACGCGGACCTGTCGGAGCTGGCGACCGGTAACTGCAACGACATGGTGGTGGATACGCAGGGGCGGGCCTATGTGGGCAACTTCGGATTCGACCTGGACAAAGGCGAAGAGCCAAAGCCGGCGGCGGTCATCCTGGTGACGCCGGACGGCGCCGCTCGCGTGGCGGCTGAGGACATGCACTTCCCCAATGGCGCCGTGATTACGCCGGACGGCGGCGCGATCATCATCGCGGAAACCTTTGCGCGGCGGCTGACGGCGTTCGATATCGAGGCAGACGGCTCGCTGACGAACCGGCGGCTGTTCGCAGAGGTAGGCCCGGCCTTCCCCGATGGTATCTGCCTGGATGAGGAAGGCGCGGTGTGGCTGGCGTCGCCGCGCACCAACGAAGTGGTGCGGGTCCACGCAGATGGCTCGATCGGCGAGCGCATCTCGACCGGCGA
>SLAK01000055.1 GCA_007126855.1 Dehalococcoidia bacterium
CCCCTGCGGCATCGCGCTACCCTTCGTAAGAGATTGGTTCAGGGAGGAACGGATGCATGCTCAGGCCGGCTCCCGAGTCGTAGCTTCATCGCAGCAGGGGTTGCGCTTAGCCGCCATGACCTGGTGCATAATCGCCGCCCGGAAGGCATCCCTCACCCGCTGCCGTAGGGACGTGTGATGATCTCCAGGTTGTGCCCGTTGGGGTCCTCGAAGGATGCTCCACGCCCGCCGTCGTTGCGGCTAATCTCCCCGGGCCGATGGTGGTAGGGATCGGCCCAGTACGTGAGACCGGCCTCCTGGATGCGCCCGAAGATAGCGTCGAACTCTTCCTCGGACACCAGGAACGCGTAGTGCTGCGGAGTAATGCGCTCCCCGCCGCTGTCCGCGAAGTCGAGCGTCACCCCGTTCGAAGTCTCCACCGGGATGAAGGGGCCAAAGGGCGCCCCGGCCTCAAGCCCGAGGATGCGGGCCAGGAACCGGGCGGAGGCATGTTTATCGCGCGCCATGACGATGGTGTGGTTCAGTTCAATGGACAAGCTGGTTCCTCCTCGATGAGATCCCGGCGAACGTTGCGGTTCGGCGGGCTGGCAATACAGCGTTGTATGACGGACGATAGGGCTTCAAGTTCACTTGAAGTCAAGCGTTTGTTGCGCTGGGACGTTACTCATGGAGATGCTCACCATCGGCGCGCTAAGCAAGCGGTCCGGGGGCGCGCAGTCAGCCTTGCGCTACTATGAGTCTGAAGGCCTGGTCCAGTCGACCCGGACCTCCAGCGGCCAGCGCCGCTTCACACGCGACACATTGCGGCGCGTGTCGTTCGTCCGCGCCGCACAACAGGTGGGCTTGAGCCTGGAGGAGATCCGCAGCGCCCTGCAATCGCTGCCGAAGAACCGAACCCCGACGCACGAGGACTGGCAGCGACTTTCGGAATCGTGGCGGCCGCGGATAGACGCCCAGATAGCGTTACTCGATCGCTTGCGAAACCGGCTGGACGGCTGCATCGGCTGCGGCTGCCTTTCGCTCGAATACTGCCAGCTCCTGAATCCCGGGGACGAAGCGGCCAGCCTCGGCCAGGGCCCGCGCTACCTCATCGGCGACGAGCCGGGCGAAGGGCAGCGTTGAGCGAGCGCTGTTCGACTTCCGCCAATCGCCAATCGCCAATGACCAATCTCCGTGTCCGTGTCACCCCCCGCGCCTCGCGCGACGCCATCGCCGGCTTCGACGATGCCGGCCGGCTGAGAATACGCGTCACCGCCCCTCCCGCTGACGGCGCCGCCAATGCAGCTGTCACGAAGCTGCTCGCCAAAGCCCTTGGCCTCGCCCCGCGCGATGTCGTCCTGGTCCGCGGCGCCACGTCCCGCGACAAAGTCTTCGAAGTTCCCCTCACCGAGGCGCAGATCCGCGCAAACGTGGAAACGCTGTAGCTCCCCGTTCCCCGCTCCCCGTTCCCGAACTCGACACTCGCCACTCGACCTTCGACACTAACTCCATGCCCCGGGCACAGCCAGTGTCCGGGAGTTTCGTTTCCCAAGGACGTGCATCGTGCCGGCAACCGACCTCGATACCATCGTTTCCCTCGCGAAACGCCGCGGCTTCGTCTATCCCTCCGCCGAGATCTATGGCGGTTTCGCCAACACCTACGACTATGGTCCGCTCGGCGTCGAGCTCAAGCGCAACATCCGCAGCGAATGGTGGAAGGCCATGGTCCAGGAGCGCGACGACGTTGTCGGCGTCGACGCCGCGCTCATCTCCAACCCGCGCGTATGGGTCGCCAGCGGCCACGTCGCGAACTTCACCGACCCGCTGGTGGACTGCCGCACCTGCAAGCTGCGCTTCCGCATGGACCACATCGAGGAAGGCCAGTACGAGGAGATCCAGCGGCAGGAGGACGGTTCCTACCGCTGCCCGCGCGGCAAGTGCGATTTCACCGAACCGCGTGAGTTCAACATGATGTTCAAGACCCAGGTCGGCCCCGTGGCGAACGAAGAGAGCGTCGCCTTCCTGCCGCCCGAGACCGCACAGGGCATCTTCATCAACTTCGAAAACGTGCTGAATAGCACTCGCAAAAAGCTGCCCTTCGGCATCGCTCAGACGCGCGTCTCCTTCCGGAACGAGATCACCCCCGGCAAGTTCATCTTCCGCACGCTCGAATTCGAGCAGATGGAGATGGAGTACTTTTGCCTGCCGGGCACCGACCGCGAACTGCACCGCTACTGGATCGACGAACGGATGCGCTGGTACATCGACCGCGTCGGTATCAGCCCTGAGCGGTTGCGCGAGCGGGAACATACGGCGGATGAGCTGTCACATTACAGCGCGGGCACCAGCGACATCGAATACCTCTTCCCCTGGGGCTGGGGCGAACTCGAAGGCGTCGCCAACCGCACCGACTTCGACCTGAAGGCGCACGCCGCCGAGAGCGGCCACGAGCTCACCTACTACGACGAGGATTCCGGCCAGCACGTCGTCCCCTACGTCATTGAGCCGGCAGCCGGTCTCACCCGCACCGTGGCGGTCGCCATGCTCGAAGCCTATACCGAAGAGCCGGACGAAAAGGGCGACAACCGCATCGTCCTCAAGTTCAAGCCCGCGATAGCGCCGATCAAGGTTGCCGTCCTTCCGCTGTCGAAAAAGCCGGACCTCCAGGGCGCCTCAAAGCGAGTATCCGACCTCCTCCGGCCGCACTACATGACGCAGTACGACGAAACCCAGTCCATCGGCCGCCGCTACCGCCGTCAGGACGAGATCGGCACCCCGCTCTGCGTCACCATCGACTTCGAGACGCTTGAAGACGACGCCGTGACCATCCGCGAGCGCGACACCCAGGAGCAGATCCGCGTGCCGATCGCGAATGTCGTGGACGCCGTGAGGGACAAGCTGGGGTTCTGACGGTGTTGCAGCGCGTCGA
>SLAK01000215.1 GCA_007126855.1 Dehalococcoidia bacterium
CCAGGAGGTCGAAGGCTGCCTGGTCGCGCTTCCGCACGAGGGCGATGGCGGCGACGCGCTCGATGGCGACGCGGGCCAGGTAGATGTCGGCGATGTCGTCGTCTCCGAGCGTGGTGACGAAAACGCCGCGGTGCCGTTCGTTGTAGAGCAGCCCTTCCTGAATGAGCCGCTGGATGGCTTCGCGCACAGGACCGCGGCTGACGCCGAAGCTGCGGGCGAGCTGGGCTTCGCCGAGCTGCAGGCCGGGCTCGAAGGTGCCGTCCATGATGCGGTCGCGGATCGCGTTCGCGATGATGCTGGAGGTGGGCTCGCGCTCGATGGGTTCCAGGCCGGCGAAGTCGGTCATGGGATACCTCCGGGGTGGCCCCTGGATGCGCGGTCGTATGATTGTAGACAATACCGGCACCCACTACTCTACCCCGGTGTGTGCGCGCCCGCCACACAAATCCGCAGCGGAGGGCCCGCATGGCCGGCGAACTGATCACCATCGGCATCGTTGTCGCCCCGGACGACCCGGCGCCGCCCGGACTCGAGCCATTACAGGACGAGGCGCGCGTCGAGCTGGTCCGCAACGCCGCCGACATGGACCGCATCCTCAAGGACGTGTCCGTGCTCGCCGTCTACGACTTCCGCACGCCGCTGTTGCACGAAGCAGACCTGGGCCGCGCCCGCAAGCTGCAGTGGATCCACGCCGCCAGCGCGGGCGTCGATGCCGTCCTTGCGCCCTCCGTGGTGGAATCGGACATCGCGGTCACGAACTCGCGCGGGGTCTTCGACCCGGGCATCGCCGAGTACGTGCTGGGGCTGATGCTGCTCTTCGCCAAGGATTTCCACACGACGCTGGCCTACCAGCGTGAGCAACGCTGGGTCCACCGGGAGTCGTTGCTGCTACGCGGCAAGAAGCTGCTGGTGGTAGGTGCGGGATCGATCGGCACGGAGATCGGCCGGCTGGCGAAAGCGGCCGGGCTGGACGTGTCCGCGATCGCGCGCAGCCAGCGGGAGAACCCGGTCTTCGGCACCGTGCACGGCAGCGACGAACTGCATCGCCTGCTGGGCGAGGCCGACTTCGTCGCTGTGGCCACGCCGCTCACCCGCGAGACGCAGGGGATGTTCGACGCCGGCGCCTTCGCAGCGATGAAAGCAGGCGCCTGGTTCATCAACATCGGCCGGGGCCCGATCGTCGACGAAGCGGCCTTGATCGACGCGCTGGAGCGCGGGCACGTCGCGGGCGCGGGGCTCGATGTCTTCATCGACGAGCCGTTGCCGGAAGGCCATCCCTTCTGGAAGATGCCCAACGTGGTCGTGTCCCCGCACATGTCCGGTGATACCGTTGGATGGGAAGCTGAGCTGAGTGCACTCTTTGTGGACAACGTGCGCCGCTGGCGCGCCGGGGAAGAACTCCGGAACACCATGGACAAGAAGCAGGCAGCCGTCGCGGTGAGGCGCCCCCAGGAAGGATGAGCAAGATGGACGATGGCACACAGGTCGCGATGTTGTCCGCGGCCGCACTGGTGAACCTCTACCGCAAAGGCGAGGTCTCCCCGGTCCAAGCGGCACAGGCGGTGCTCAACCAGATCGAGCAGCATAACGAAGCGCTCAATGCCTTCTGCTTCGTCGACCCGGAGGAAACGCTGCGCCAGGCGGCAGCCAGCGAGCTGCGCTACCAGGCGAATTCGCCCATCAGCGGGGTCGACGGCGTGCCAGTGGGCGTGAAGGACATCTTCCTCACCGCGGGCTGGCCGACGCTGCGCGGCTCGAAGCTCATCGACGAAAACCAGGAATGGACCGAGGATGCGCCGACCGTGGCCGCTCTGCGCCGCAACGGCGCCGTGCTCGCCGGAAAAACTACGACGCCGGAGCTGGGCTGGAAAGCCATCACCGACTCGCCGCGCCACGGCGTCACGCGCAACCCCTGGGACCTGGACAAGACCCCCGGCGGATCGAGCGGCGGCAGCGCCGTCTCGGTGGCGATGGGCATGGGCCCGCTGGCGCTCGGGACCGACGGCGGAGGGTCCATCCGCATTCCGGCCGCCTTCACCGGCATCTCCGGCATCAAGCCAACCTACGGCCGCGTGCCCCACTGGCCCGTGAGCCCCTACGGTACGCTCGCGCACGCGGGGCCCATAGCCCGCACAATCGAAGACCTCGCACTGATGCTACAGGCCATCGCCGAGCCTGACCCGCGGGACTGGCTGGCCCTGCCGCCGGAGCCCGAAGTGCGCTACCTGGAAGCCATCGGCCTGCTGAAGAGCCCGCTGACTATCGCCTTCAGCCCAACGCTGGGGTTCGCCCACGTCGACCAGGAAGTGTACGACGCCGTCACCGCCGCCGCGGAAGCCTTCGAAGCGATGGGCGCCGTGGTTGAGGACGTCGACCCGCCGATGGAGGATCCGGTCGACCAGTTCCACACGCTCTGGAATTCGGGGGCGGCCCACGCGACGCGGCAGTACAGCGCGGAACAGCGGAAGCAGATGGACCCGGCGCTGCAGGAGATCATCGAAGACGGCGAAAGCTACTCCGCGGTCGACTATGTGGATGCCAGCACGCGGCGCGGCGCCTTCGCGGTTGCCATGAACCAGTTCTTCCAGGACTACGACCTGCTGCTAACCCCGGCGGTCGGGATCCCGGCTTTCAAGGCCGGAGAAGAGGTGCCGGAGGGCTGGCCGCACAGGCGGTGGACGTCGTGGGCGCCGTTCGCCTATACCTTTAATCTCACGCAGCAGCCGGCGGTCTCGGTACCCTGCGGCTTTACCACCAGCGGCCTGCCCATCGGCCTGCAGATAGTCGGCCGCAAGTACGAAGACGTGCTGGTGCTCGCAGCGGCGCACGCCTTCCAGCAGGCGCACCCAGAATACCTCCGCTGGCCGCCAATGGCGGGAGCCCACTCCGCCTGAATGCCTCAGGCCG
>SLAK01000025.1 GCA_007126855.1 Dehalococcoidia bacterium
CATCGAGGCCCGCGTCGGCGAAACCGGACGCCTCTTCGGTTCCGTCACCAACCGCGACATCGCGCAGCGGCTCCTTGAGTCGGCTTCCGTCGAAGTCGAGCCCCACATGATTCTCCTTCCGGAACCCATCCGCGAACTGGGCGACCGCAGTGTGAATATCAAGTTCACCCGCAATATCAGCGTGCCCATCACCGTCGATGTCGTGCCCGATGAAGAGTCAAAGCCCGTCGTCGAAAAGCTGCTCGCGCAGAAGGCCGCCGAGGAAGAGGCCGAGGCCAAGCGCAAGGCTGAGGAGGCCTACGCAGCCGCCCAGGCCGGGGAGACCCCCGAAGCCGAAACCGATGAGGCCGCCGAGGAATCGGACGAAAGCACCGACGAAAGCTAACCTGGCGAAAGGAGGGAGACGGGACCACGTACTGACCGCGCGCCTGACCGCACCGTCTGTCCGTGGATCCCTCCTGCCGCTATGACCCTGCCCCAACTCGAACGTCTTCCCCCGCACGACATCGAGGCTGAGGAAGCCGTCATCGCTGCCCTCCTCGTCGACTCCGAGGCGATCTACCGCGTCTCGCCCATTATCAAGCCCTCCGACTTCTTCCGCGAGAAGAACGCCTGGATCTATGAAGCCTGCGTCGAGCTCTGGAACCGCGACGAGGCCATCAACCAGATCACCGTCGCGCACGAGCTCGCTCGCAACGAACGCCTCGAAGACGCCGGCGGCCAGGCCTACCTCTCCGAGATCATCCGCCAGCTCCCCACCACCGTCGGCATCGAGTACTACGCGCAGCTCGTCAAGCGCGATAGCACCTACAGGGGCCTGATCAACGCCGCCACCGGCATCATGCAGATGGCCTACGAAGCCCCCGCGGAGGTCGAAAGCGTCTTCGCAAGAGCCGAAGACCTGCTCCACCGCCTCCGCGGCGGCGAAAATTTCCGCGAATTCGTCCACATCAGCCAGGTCCTCCAGTCCTTCCTCGAGCAGGACGCCGCCGAAGAAGAGCGCAAGGCCCTCGACGCCATCATGAGCGGCTATAGCGACCTCGATATCCTTCTGGGCGGCTTCAAGCGCTCCGACCTGGTCATTATTGGCGCCCGCCCCTCCGTCGGAAAGTCCAGCTTCGCCCTGGGCATCGCCCGCAACGCCGCCATCCACCAGAAGGCCAACGTCGCCTTCTTCTCTCTCGAAATGTCCGCGGAGCAACTGGCCGTTCGCTTGCTCTCCTCCGAGTCGGGCGTCGACAGCACTCGCCTTCGCCTGGGCCAACAGACCGAGCTCGAAGAGCGCCGCATCATCCGAGCCACCGGCGAGCTCTCGGAAGCGAACATCTGGTTCGACGACTCCCCCACCCTCACCGCCGCCGAAATGCGCGCAAAAGCCCGCCGCCTCGCCGGCGAGCGCGGTCTGGACCTCATCGTCGTCGACTACCTCCAGCTCATGCAGTCCGAAGGCAGCAACTACGGCCGGGAAAACCGCGTCCAGGAGATCAGCTACATCTCCCGCACGCTCAAGGGCCTGGCCCGCGAGCTCGACGTGCCCGTCGTCGCGCTCGCGCAGCTCTCCCGCGCCGTGGAGCACCGGCAGCCCCATACTCCCCAGCTCTCCGACCTCCGCGACTCCGGCTCCATCGAACAGGACGCCGACATCGTCATCTTCCTCAGCCGCGAAGAGATGTACGTCACGCCCGAGCAGTGGGCCCAGCTCCACCCCGATATGCCCGAAAGCGCCTACCCCCGCGGTGTCGCCCAGATCAGCGTCGCCAAGCACCGGAACGGCCCCACTGGCCAGGTCGACCTTCGCTTCCGCAAGCGCCTGGCCAAATTCGAGGACTGGATCCTGCGCACCGGTGACGCCGCTGAACCGATCGACATCGACGCCGACGTCGATTACCCCGGCGAGTGACCCACATGTCCGAATTCCAGGGCTTCCCTTCCGTCGGCAAAGGTACCGCCATCCCCAACCTCTTCTTCGAAACCGTCCTCCCGCGTATGCAAACCCCGGATGAGCTGCTTGCCTTCCTCTGGGTCGCTCGCCTCACCCAGGAGCAAAAGGGCGAAGCCCGCTGCGTCTCGGATGAGGACATCTGGGCCCACGCCCCGGCCCGCGATAGCTTCGAAGCCATGGCCAACGGCCGCGAGGGTCTCCGGGCAGGGCTCCGCGCCTGCCTGGACAAAGGTGCGCTCTTGGCCGTCCGCCTCAGTGGCAAGGGCGTCGACCAGGCCGCCTTCTTCCTCAACAATCCCCAGTCCCGTCGCGCCATCTCCCGCGCGCGCGCCGGCCAGCTCACTATCCGCCCTGGCGCCGCGGTCACTCCGCTGCGCGTCGACGATCGCCCCGACATTTTCAGCCTCTACGAAGACCACATCGGCACAATCACCCCGCTGGTCGCCGAAAAACTCATGGCGGCCGCGGACACCTATCCACCCGACTGGATCGAGGACGCCTTCCGCGAAGCGGCCGAGCACAACGCCCGAAACTGGCGCTATGTCGAACGCATCCTCGAATCCTGGTCCATGGAGGGCCACGGCCATGAAACAGCTCCGCGATCTTCTTTCGAAGAGCAGAAGCGCCGCTATCTCGGAGGAGATCTCGGCAACCTCGCCCGGTACCGCTGAGCCCGAACCTGAGGCCGTCACCGATTGCGGCGTCTGCGGCGGCGCAGGCTTCGTGCGCCGTGAACGCCCGCTCGATGACCCAATGTTCGGCCGCGCCGAGCCCTGTGACTGCGTCCTCCAGGAAGCCGAAGACGTCCGCCGCGAACGCCTCCAGCGCATCGGCAACCTGGCCCCGATGCGACGCTATACCTTCACGGGCTTCGACCCCGGCGGCGCCGAAACCCCGGCCCTCCGCTCTGCGCTCAACGCGGCACAGGATTTTGCCGCCGACCCGCAGGGCTGGCTCGTCCTCTC
>SLAK01000097.1 GCA_007126855.1 Dehalococcoidia bacterium
GCGTGGCGACACCATCCCGGGGCTTACCAACAGAGCGGCCGCTTCGATCCGCGCGTTTACCCGCGGACTGGAGGAGCTGCGGCAACTGGAACACGAGGACCTCGGCGAGCTCTTCGACGCAGTCGTCGAGTTCTCGGGCTACCGCGACTACCTCGCGGAGTCGAGCGACCACGCCCAGGAGCGGCTGGAGAACGTTGGTCAGCTTCGAACGGTCATGGAGCAATATACGGACCAGTCCGGCGCGCAGGGCGACCTTGGCGCCTTCCTGCAGGATGTGGCGCTGGTGAGCGACGTGGACGAGATGGACGCCGAGGCCGAGGCGGTAACCCTGCTCACTCTGCATTCGGCAAAGGGGCTGGAGTTCCCGGTCGTGTTCATGGTCGGCATGGAAGAAGGCCTGCTCCCCCATCAGCGGTCGTTCGAGGACCCGCAGGGGATGGAAGAAGAGCGACGCCTCGCCTACGTGGGGATCACCCGCGCCGGCGACCTGCTCTACTTCACGCGGGCGTTCCGCCGCATTGTTTTCGGCGCGCCGCAGTCGAACCCGGCCTCGCGGTTTCTGAGCGACGTGCCGCCGGGTCTGGTCCAGCCCGCCCACGCGACGGGGCAGCGTTCCGTGGCGGATGCCGCCGCTGCGAAGGAGGAGCTGCAGCCTGTCGAGGCGGACTGGAGCGCCGGGGACCGTGTTTCGCACCCGAAATTCGGAGTGGGCACGGTTGTGTCGGTGCAGGAACGTAGCGGAGACGTGGAGATCGCTGTAGCGTTCGACGGGGCTGGCGTGAAGCGGCTGGCGCAGAGCCTGGCGCCATTGTCCCCCGCAAGTTGAGGAGCCTGAACACCGTGGTAGAGCGCGCCGAGGAATTCCTCCGGGACAACGCAAGTACGATCATCGAGACCTCGATATCGATCGTGCTGGTCATTGTCATCCTGATAATCGCGCAGCTGGTGCTTCGCCGCGCGATCCGCCGGGTGCTTCGCACCATCAGCGAACGTGCGGAATCCACCCGCAGGCGCGATGCCGCCGCAATCCGCCGGCGGGCGGACACGATGGCGGCGACGGTCTCATGGGGCATCGAGATCGTCCTGATCCTTCTTGGCGCAAGCCTGATCCTCGGGCAGCTTGGTTTCAATGTGACGGCGCTGGCCGCCGGCATCGGCGTGGTCGGCATCGCACTGGGCTTTGGTGCGCAGACACTCGTGAAGGACGTCATCAACGGGATGTTTATCCTGCTTGAAGATCAGTTCGGCGTGGGGGATATCGTCGAAATCGCCGGCGTCGCCGGGGTGGTGGAAGACATCAATCCGCGACGGACGGTGCTGCGCGACCTCGACGGGAACGTCCATATCATTCCCAACAGCGCGATCACGGTGGGCACGAACATGACCCAGGACTACAGCCGCATCAACCTCGATGTGGGCGTGGCCTACGAAGAAGACATCGACCGCGTCATAGAGGTGGTGAACGACGTTTGCCGCGAGCTCGCCGAAGCGCAGGCTGAGGACATCGTCAGCCCGCCGGAGGTGCTTCGTGTCCAGGCGCTCGCCGACAGCGCGGTTGTCCTCAAGATCCTTGGCGATGTGCGCATCGGTACACAGTGGGCACTGATGGGCGAGCTGCGGCGGCGGCTCAAGGTCCGCTTCGACCAGGAAGGCATCGAGATTCCCTACCCGCAGCGCGCCGTCACGACAAAGACGCGAATGCTCCGCGAAACGCACGCGCTCGGAGCAGCTTCGGCCGACGGCATCGACGACGAGGTGTGAGCGGGGATCCTAACCTTCGGTTGGGCGCCTTGGCACCATCACTTTGCGCCGGAAGTAGCAGACTTCCTCACCGCGCTGGTTGATGCCGCGCGTTTCGACCTTGACGATGCCGCGGTCGGGCCGGCTTTCGGACGGCGTCGCCTCGAGCACCGTCGTCTCGGCGCGGATGCTGTCGCCGTGGAAGGTCGGCTTCTTGTGCTGGAGCGCTTCTACCTCGAGGTTGGCGATGGCCTTGCCGGACACATCGGGCACGCTCATGCCGAGGACGAGCGAGTAGACGAAGTTGCCGACGACAACGTTCTTGCCGAACTGCGTCTCTTCTTCCGCGTACCACTGGTCGGAGTGGAGCGGGTGCTGGTTCATGGTGAGGGCGCAGAAGAGGTGGTCTTCGGCCTGGGTGATGGTGTGGCCCGGCCAGTGCTTGTAGATATCGCCGACAACAAAGTCCTCCAGGTAACGGCCGAACTTGTCGCGGCTATCGTGGATGGTCATGCGGGAAGCTCCTAAACGGGGTAGTCCTTGATGAGGTTGCGGGCGATGACAATCTTTTGGATATCGCTGGTGCCTTCGGCAATGACCATGACGGGAGCGTCGCGGTAGTAGCGTTCCAGCGGGAGTTCCTTGGAATAGCCGACGCCGCCGTGGATGCGCAGGGCATCGAGGACTACTTCCTGGCAGATCTCGGTCGCGAACAGCTTGGCCATACCTGCGTCCAGGTCGCTGCGTTCGCCTGCGTCTTTCTTGCGGGCTGCGTCGAAAGTGAGGAGCCGGGCGGCGCGGATCTTGGTTGCCATCTCGGCCAGGCGGATCTGCTGGGCCTGGTGTTCGAAAATGGGTTTGCCGAAGGCGACGCGCTGCTGCGCGTAACGGATGGCGTCGTCGAAGGCAGCCTGAGCCACGCCCACGCCGCGCCCGGCAACATTGATCCGCCCCACTTCCAGTGCGCTCATGACATGCTGAAAGCCGCGGCCTTCCTCGCCGCCGAGCAGAGCGGTTGCCGGCACGCGGGCGTCATCGAACGCCAGCTCGGTGGTTTCAACGCCTTTGTAGCCGAGCTTGTCGAACTTCTTGCCGACCGTGAAACCGGGCGCCCCTGCTTCCACCAGGAAGGCGCTGATGCCTTTGTGCTTCGGCTGGGCTTCGA
>SLAK01000017.1 GCA_007126855.1 Dehalococcoidia bacterium
GCCCACATCACGAACATCGTGACGAAGTCCGCCATCCCCCAGGGATGAACGTGCGGCATCGCCATGTCGCCCATCGCGGCCGACTCGTGGATGGTGTACGCCCACGCAAGCGCCGTCATCGCCACGATGCCAAGCAACACCACCGCGCGGTCCCGCCGTACCATGCGCTCGGCCATTCCCGGCCCGTGCGCCATCACGCTTTCAGCCATCACGAACCCCCTCCGGGCTGGCTCCCTGCCCGGCTACGCCGACCGAATCCACGCATTGCCCTTGCCGGCTAACCGCCGCTCCAGGCAAATGGGCTCACGCTCCCGTGCCCCCCGCTCTCCCACTCGCGCATCTCCGGCGCCGCGAATTTCGATCCGTCTCCCCGGGCCAGCTCCGCGCGGTTAATCGAGATGAGCCCCAGCACCGGCGGGTTCACCACCGCGGTCGCCTGCCCATCGCCGCTCTTGATAGCGTTGAGCTCCGCGTTTCCCACGCCGCCGACGTTCACGCTTACGCTCCCACCGTCCTGGATTGCGATCGGCGCTGTCTCCGTCGGCAGCCATTTCGAAACCAGGCTTGCGAGTACCTCGCCCGGGCCGCCTTTCTGGCCGCGGAATATCGCCTCGATCTCCGCCCGTTGCTGCTCGTCGGCGCCGTCATCGACATATAGCCGCACCGTGCCCTCGCCGCGCGAGAAGTCGTGCGGCAGGTCGATCAGCCACAGCACCGCGCGTCCCGAAAGGTCCACGCCGTCTGACTGCCCGCGCTCGATCGAGAACGTCAGCGCGCCTGAACACCAACCCCGGTCAGGCTCCGCCGGCCCAAGCACACACCGGCACGATGAGTTGCAGCTGCACACCTCGATAAGGTTGCCCTGGATCTCCCACGACATAATTGCCTCCTGTCCTCTGGATGGATGCATCGCACTTGCATCCGCAGGAAGCAATTCTGGGCCCGCCAAGGCCCCTTGCCATCGCGGCAACCCCGCACTGGCGAATACCGGAAAACCCGTACTCAGCTGCTCGAAGCTGATGCCAGCCCCATCGTCACCGCCCGCACCGCCGCGTCCGCCCGCCCCCGCGCGCCGATCTTCCCGTAGATATGCGTCACGTGCCGCTCAACCGTCGCCACCGTGATCCCCAGCCGCCGCGCGATCTCTTTGTTCGTCGCACCGTGGCCAATCAGCGCCAGCACCTCGCGCTCACGCTCCGTCAGCGGCTCCGGCTCTACGGTGGCGGGCGGTGGCGTGCCGATCGGCCGCCCATCAACGAAATCCAGGATTGTCTCAACCACGCGGCCCGAATCCCGGATAAACGGGTCATGCTCGTTCCCCTCCAGGATGTGCAGCTCCGCACCCGGCACAAGCGCCGCGATCTCTCGCCCGGCGCTCAGCGGCACCGCCCGGTCATGCCGGTTGTGCAGCACCAGCGACGGCGCCTTCACTTCCGGCAGCACGTCGCGCACGTCCATCGTCCACTCGTGGTCCAGCAGCCGCTCCGCCATCTCCGCCGTCGCCGCCAGCCGCTGGAAGCGGCTGAACCACCGCAGGTCGTGCGAGCCCCCGTTCGGCACCAGCATCGTCGCCAGCGTCCGCGAGCCCAGCCCCCAGTTCGCCCGCACGAGCTGCTTCAGCGCCTCCATCCCTTCCGGCGATGTAAGGGCCTTCCCCCGCGCAAATGCCGAGTAGAACACGATCCGCCGCACCCGTTCCGGGTACCGCGTCGCAAACAGCGCCACCGGCGGAGCGCCGAAGGAATAGCCGATCAGGTCCGCGCGTTCGATCCCCGCCGCATCCATCACCGCCACCAGTTGCGCTACATCGTTTTCCACCGACGGCTCGAACCCTTCCCGGTCCGAAAGCCCGCACCCCAGCCGGTCATACCAGGTGAACCGCCGCGCCGCCGCAAACTTCTCTCTCGCGCTCGCCGCCGATGGGTGGCTCCAGAGCTCCTCCAGGTGGCACAGCCAGCCCGGCACCAGCACCAGGTCCCGGCCCTCGCCCATCGACGCGTAGGCCACCCGGTGCCTGCCTTCCACTTCGCAAAAACGGACTGCCGGAGCACCTTGCATGGCGCCCGTCCCTCTCTACCGGATTCCGTCCCCGCATAATACACATCCGGCAGACACCAACCGGGAGTAATCCCGCGCCCTGGCAGCCCCTGCAGGCGCTTCGCATGGCAATCCCGGCCCCGAAGCAGTAGCCTCGATCTACAGGGCCGGACACAGCGCGCACTCTCGCCCGCGCACCACCAAGGAGGACACCAATGGCATTCGAGTCCATCAACCCGGCAACGGGCGAAGTCGAAGCAACCCTCGACGAGCACACGCCCGAACAGATCGAGAAGGCGCTCGCTACCGCGTGGGAAGCCTTCCAGCAGTGGCGCAAAACCTCCTTCGAGGAGCGCGGCAGGCTTATGAAGGCCGCCGCCGCCAATCTCCGCGCCAACAAGGACAAGATCGCCGCCCTCATGACCGCCGAAATGGGCAAGCCCATCCGCCAGTCCGAGGCCGAAGTCGAAAAGTGCGCATGGTGCTGCGAGTTCTACGCCGACAACGCCGCCGGCTTCCTCGCCGACGAAGAGAAGCCCAGCTTTGCCACCAACAGCTATGTCGCCTTCGACCCCCTCGGCCCCATCCTGGCCGTCATGCCCTGGAACTTCCCCTTCTGGCAGGTCTTCCGCTTTGCCTCCACCGCCCTCATGGCCGGTAACACCGGCATCCTCAAGCACGCTTCCAACGTCCCCCGCTGCGCCCTGGCCATCGAAGCCGTCTTCACCGAGGTCGGCTTCCCCAAAGGCGTCTTCCAGTCGCTCCTCATCTCCAGCGGCAAGGTCCAGGGCATCATTGAAGACGACCGCATCCGCGCCATTACCCTCACCGGCAGCGACTTCGCCGGCTCCAAAGTCGCCGAGGCCAGCGGCCGCGTCCTCAAGAAAAACGTGCTCGAACTCGGCGGCTCCGATCCCTTCATCGTCCTGGCCGACGCCGATGTCGAAGCCGCCGCTGCGACCGCCGTCAACGCCCGCTACCAGAACACCGGCCAGAGCTGCATCGCCGCCAAGCGCTTCATCGTCGAGCAGCCAGTCGCCGAAGAATTCACCGCTCGCTTCATCGATCTGGCCCAGAAGCTCCGCGTCGATGACCCCATGAAGCAGGAGACCGAAGTCGGCCCCCTCGCCCGCGACGATCTCCGCAAGGACCTGGAAGACCAGCTCCAGCGCTCAGTCGAAAAAGGCGCCACCGTCGCCACCGGCGGTCACCGGCTCGAGCGCGGCGGCTACTTCTTCGAACCCACCGTCGTCACCAACGTCACGCCGGACATGCCCGTCTTCAACGAGGAGACCTTTGGCCCCGTCGCAGCCATCATCCCCGCAGCCAACGTCGAAGAAGCCGTCAGCCTGGCCAACCAGTCGCAATACGGCCTGGGCGCCGCCCTCTGGACCCGCGACATCGAACTCGGCCGCCGTTGGGCCCGCGAGATCGAGTCCGGCAACGTCTTCATCAACGGCATGGTCGCCTCCGACCCGCGGCTGCCCTTCGGCGGCGTGAAGCGCAGCGGCTATGGCCGCGAGCTTAGCGACTACGGCATCCGCGAGTTCGTCAACATCAAGACTGTCTGGATCGGCCCCCAGAAGTCGCAGACGCAACAGCCAGCCGCCGAATGAACGTCAGCGATCTCTTCGTCCGGTGCCTGGAAAACGAAGGCGTGCGATACGTCTTCGGGCTACCGGGCGAAGAGAATCTCGACCTCATGGACGCCCTTTCGCGGAGCGACCAGGTCAAGTTCGTCACCGTGCGCCACGAGCAGGGCGCTGCCTTCATGGCCAACGTCTACGGTCGCCTCAGCACCTTCCCCGGCGTGTGTCTGGCGACTCTCGGCCCGGGCGCCACCAACCTCATTACCGGCGTCGCCGACGCCCAGCTCGACCGCGCCCCCCTCGTCGCCATCACCGGCCAGGCCGGCCGCGACCGCATCTTCAAGGAATCTCACCAGTTCCTCGATGTCATGGCCCTCTTCCGGCCGGTCACCAAGTGGAACGCCCGCGTCGAGCTTCCCGAGACCGTTCCCGAGATTGTCCGCAAGGGCTTCCGCGTCGCCCGCATGGAAAAGCCCGGCGCAACGCACATCGAGCTGCCCGAAGACGTCGCCGCCGCGCCGGTCGATGCCGCTCCGCTGCCCATCCGCAGGACAACCTACCCCGTCGCCCGCCCGGAAAGCATCACGCGCGCGACCGGCCTCCTGCGCCAGGCCGAGCGCCCCGTCGTCCTGGCCGGCAACGGTGTCATTCGCCGCCAGGCCGCCGATGCCCTTGCCGAATTCGCCGAGCGCCTCCAGGTCCCCGTCCTCACCACCTTCATGGGCAAGGGCGCGCTCGACTACCGCAACCCGCTCTCACTCCCCGCCATGGGCCTCCATTCGCCCGAAGCCTCCCTTGGCGCCCTGGCCGAGGCCGACCTCGTCGTCGCCGTCGGCTACGACCTGATCGAATGGGCGCCCGGCATCTGGAACCCCGACGGCCGCCGGGCCATCATCCATGTCGATAGCACCGCCGCCGAGCTGGACCGCAACTACCTGCCCGCCACCGAAGTCGTCGGCGAGATCGGCGAAAGCCTCCGCGCGCTCGCCAAAGGCTTCGACCATCCCGTCGCCTCCTGGGACTGGGGACGCTTCCGCCAGCCAGTTGCGCGCGACGATGAGCGCGCCCCGAACCCCTCCTTCCCAATCCACTCCGAATTCCTCATGCACCAGCTTCGCCAGGTGCTCGCCGACGAAGACATCGTCATCAGCGACGTCGGCGTCCACAAGCTCTGGGTCGCAACCCGCTTCCCCGCCGCGCAGCCCAACACCGTCGTTATCCCCAATGGCCTCGCGTCCATGGGCCTGGCCGTCCCCGGCGCCGTCGCCGCGAAGCTCGTCCATCCGGACCGGAAGGTGGTCGCCGTCAGCGGCGATGGCGGCTTCATGATGAACTCGCAGGAACTCGAGACCGCCAAACGCCTGGGCACCGCCTTCGTCACCGTCGTCCTGGTCGACGACCACTACGGCATCATCGAGCTCAACCAGAAGCGCCGCTTCGGTCGCACCTTCGGCGTCGACTTCCAGAACCCCGACTTCGTTGCCTACGCGGCCAGCTTCGGCCTCCCCGCCTTCGCCGTCGAAAGCGCCAGCGACCTGCAGCCCACCCTCCGTAAAGCTCTGAACCTCGACGTCCCCAGCCTGGTCGCCGTCCCCGTTGACAACAGCCAGTCGCCGGCCGCCCTGTCCTAGCGTTCGCCCCCGCCAATCTCGCTGAGGAACCCCAGCAGCACCGCCGCAACCCCCTCCGGCTGCTCAAGGTGAAGCTGGTGCCCGGCACCGGCAACCGCCTCTGCTCGTGCTTTCGGCAGCAGCTCCACCATCCGCTCGACCGATCCCGGCGCCATCACCACCGACTCCGCTCCCCGCATCACCAGCGCTGGCGCCGTCACCTTCCGCAACGCCCCCCATTCATCCCAGCGCTCCACCGTCCGAAGGAAGCGCTGGTCGAAGCGCTGGTGCCACCGCCCGTCTTCCAGCCGGTACCCGTGCGTCGCCATGTGCCGGTGTACCTCCGGCGAGGCGTTGGGCGCCACACGCCCCTCCCGCGCGACTGCCCGCTCGAAATCGTCGTATTCCTTCGGCGGCGGACTCCCGGCGTCGTGCAGGTGTTCGATCTGGTACTCCGGCGGCTGCGGGTCGATATCCATGAACACCACCCCGGCCAGCGTTTCCGGGTGCCGCGATGCGTACTCCATCGCGATCGCCGACCCGATGGACTGCCCCGCCAGCACCGGCGCCGAAGGCATCGCGCCCACCGCCACGGCCACATCCCTCACAAGCCAGTCGAAACGGTAGCGCTCCGGCTCCGCCGCATGCCCGGAGCCCCCATGCCCCGGCAGGTCCAATGCAAATGCCCGTTGCTCCGGCCCCAGCGCCTCCACCACGAAATCCCACTGCCGCGCATGCCCGAACGAACCGTGCAGGAACAACAGCGGCGGCCCGGCGCCTCCGCCGTAGTCCACCAGGTTCAGCCGCAACCCGTCATCCGCGGCCAGTACGCGTTCCCTCGCCTCGCGCATCGCGAACCCGCCCGCTACTGCCCCATGGCGCGCATGTACGTGCCGATGTCGAAATAGTCGCGCCAGGCCCGGATTTGCTCGCCCTCGACCTCGAAGACGCCCGTCACCGGCAGGTCGACATGCTTGCCGCCCGCGTCGATCCGGTCCACCCGCTCTGCGAGCACGACATTCCCTGAACTCGCAATGTTCAGAATCTCCCATTCGGTCCCTTGCCAGCCCTTCAGGAACGACTCAATCGTCCCCCTCACCGCCTCACGCCCCTCCGCGGGCCTTGTCGGCATGTTGTGATAGACCGCGTCGTCGGTGAAATAGCCCATCAGCTCGTCCACATCGAGCCGCGACCAGGCCGTGCAAAAGTCCCGCACGACCTCCTCCGGTGTCCGTGCCACGCCAAATCTCCTGCTCATGAAGTGGCGCCACTGTATGGACACCGCGCCATCGTGGCAAGTTCGCTGGAGCTCAGTTGAGCGCTGCCGCCTCCACGAAGCCAAGCACCAGCAGTTCAGTATGGCTGTCAACGTGCGCGCCCCCGACGGCAAAGTCGCATTTGGAAGCAGGCTTCCCGTAGTGGTAGCCCAGGCCGGTCAGCCCATCCGGCACAATGGGCATCATCTCGCCGTCGCAAACGGCGGTAATCAGTGCCTCCCCGTACCATTCCTCCAGCACTTCCATCTTGTCGGGTACCGGCACCGGCTCGGGATTGTCGACTGACACCGTGCTCCACACCCGCTTCCGGTCGCCCTCAGTGCAATCCAGGTCGGCCACCAGGTATTCCCGCCCATCCGGCGAAGGAATCGCGGCGCCAGCAACCCCCTCCGTTTCCATCCGCCAATAGTCCTCGTTCGTCCTCAGATCCCGGATCCCGCGCGAAAACGTGATCACGTCTCCGTCCTTGTCCTCGACCGGTCCGCAAATGCCTCCGTCAAACACTGCGATGGGGTAGAACGCCGTCGACAGATCCGGAGCAACCACTAAACCTTCCTCGCCCAGCCCGAAGTCCTCGATCGTCCCGTCAGCATGCACCCGGTGCAGGATGCCGCCGTGCGGCCGCCCCACTCGCACCACCAACGACTCACCTTCCGCATCCCAGCGTAGCTGCTGTACAAAGCCCGCCACTGCCTCCAGCTCTTCCGATGCAAACCTCGCTATGGCTTCATCATTCGCGATGTCATGGAGCACAAGCTCCATTTCCACGACTTCGATGTCCTCCGAAGCCAGCCAGTAGGCGATGCGGTCCCCCTCGGGGCTGAAATCAAAGGTATCGATGAAATGACCCGTGGGGGCTAAGACCAGTACTTCTTCCCCGGCTCCGTCCAGCGGGTAACGCCGTATCTCATCACCCAGGTTCACAATGATCGCGTCGCCCCGGAGCAGCACGCTCGGCGAACCCCACGGCACTGACTCGATCGCAAACGAATGCAGCTCCCGCCCACCCGCCACGTCGAACGTGACGATCTCCAGTCGCTCCGCGTACGGTCGGCCATTGACGACCACCGTCGGGCTATGCACCCGCGCATAGACAACTACCGGCCCTTCCCCGGGCGGCGCTGTCGGTCCCGGCGTCGGGTCGCCGGTCACCGGCTCGCTCGGCCCGCCGCGCGCGATCACGATCGCCACCACCAGCACCACCACAGCGACGGTCGAGGCACCCGCGACCCGCAGCGCCAGCCCGCCGCTGATGCCCGCAAGCGACCGCCGAACCCGCGCTGCGGGCCGGTTGTACGCCCGCCAGTAGGCCGCCGCTTCCTCCCGCGAATGCACGCCCAGCTTCGACAACACCTCCGACACGTGCCACTTCGCACCATCCAGCGTCAGCCCCAACGCCTCGCCGATCTGCGGGTTCGTGTATCCCTTCGCCAGCAGCTCCAGCACCTGCCGCTGGCGCTCAGTCCACGCGATCTCCGCGGACATGTCCGGCGCGCCTTCCTCGCTCACACCCCAACCCTACTACCGCACCCACCGCCCTGACCCTACCCGATGGCCAAGATTACAGGGCCATATCGCCACACCGCCTGCCAGTTGCCCCGCGATTCCAACTCCGCCAATGGCATCGGACATTGGGAGGCGATGAGATTGCACAACTGGGCTGACGGCCACAAAAAAGGCCCGCCCGGCAAAAGCCGGGCGGGCGCAATCGTGTTATCGGCAGTTGTGGTTCAATCCCCCGGGCCCACGCCCACCATCTCCACCTCGCCGTTGTCATGCACCACCGCGATGGGCCTGCTGGTGTGCTCCTCCACGTCGTCCAGCGTCTCGTTGCGCAGCCGGTCGATAATCCCCGGGTCCTCCAGGTCTGCCGGCACCATGATCAGGTCGGCCTTCTGCTCGCGGGCGTATTCCGCCAGCGTGTCGCCGCCCTTCTCGCCCGGCAACCAGCCGAAGGCCTCGATGCCCTGGTCGATCGCTTCCTGTACCTGACGCGCGATCCCCTCGCGCCCCGCTCGCTCCAGGTCCTCCACACTCAGCCGTGTCGGCACCTGTTCCGGGCCGCCTTCCGCCGCCCACCATGTCGGCAGCGGCTTTGCAAATGGCGACGCAGCGTCCACGTCATACAGGATCAGCCGCGCCTGGCTCGTCTTCGCCGTATCGATGGCCGCCTCGCGTACCTTCGCGTAGCGGTCGTCTTCGCTCGTATATGCCACGATGACCGTGGGAGAAGTGCTCACTGTCCTTACCTGTCCTTTCTACCCTTGCGCTTCCCGGATGGCCTCAACCAGCTCCGATTTCGACATCGAGCTGCGCCCGCTGATATCCAGCTCCCGCGCACGGTTGTAAAGCTCATCCCGGCTTCGCTCTTCCAGCGCGAGGTTCGGGTTTCCGGTTCCCTGTGTCTCCGTGTTTGGTGTCTTCCCAGCCTCCCGCCGCTGGCGGTTCACTGTCCGGCCGGCGATGTCCTTCGCGCGGCGCTCAGAGCTGCCGCGTTCCTGCTGGCTTTCCTTGATGTGTTCGTATTGCCGCCTTTCCTTCTTGCTCCAGGAAGGCATACATCCCTCCCTCCTGCTCGATTGGAGCTCCAACGATCACCGTAACGAACCGGCCATCGCCCGGAAAGAAAGCGGCGGATGCTTTCCTTACAGCGCCATAACAGTTGCTTCGGCCCGCCCGAAACGAGTCAGGGCGCCCGGCGTGCGCTGGCTTGGTGCCTCAGCCTGCCGCGGACAGTTCGCGCACAAGCCTGCCAACAGCCGCTCGCCGCTCGGGCGAAGTCTCCGGCGGGATCGAACAGCCGGGCCCGATCATCAGGCGCTCGAAACCTCCCGAGAGCGCATCACCCACCTGCCCGGCGAGCTCCTCTTCGCTCATCGTCGGCAGGCGCTGGTGGTCGATCCCGCCGATCACCGCCGCCGGAACCCGGCCGCGAATCTCCTGCAGGTTCGGGTTCCCCTCGCCCCGGTCCGCCCAGTTAAACGCCGCCACCGGGTAGTCCAGCAGCATCTCCAGCATGTTTCGGTCCCCGCACACGTGCAGCACGTTGAACTCCGCGTCGCGAAGCCCCGACAGGATCTGCAAATCGTACGGTCGCCCGAACTCCCGGTAGAAGGCCTCTCGCGCCTGGTCGTGTGTCGCCCACTGGAGCGGCGCGTAGAAAATCCCGGCAGCGCCGCGCTCCAGCGCCGCCTCGGCATATTCGTCCAGCGTTTCCGTGAGCGCAGCCAGCGCGGCGTGTGCTGAAGCGGGATCTTCCCATGCCAGCTGCTGGAAGCGGCGTTGCTCCCCGCAAAGGTTCCCCAGCACTCCCAGCGGCGAAAACACCGTGTGGATGATGTCTGCCTCATCCCCCACTTCCTCCACCAGCATTGCCACCGCCTGCAGGTGTTCACCAAACACTCCTGCGAAGGCGTCGACGGGCGCCACCGCGTCCAGGTCCGCAACGTCCTTCACTACCGCATCCACCAGCTCCGGCCGCTGGTTGTCACGGGAGGCCTCGTAGTGGTTCCCCCACGCTTCTCCGAAGTAGCTTGCCCGCGGGTTCAGCTTGATGAAGTCCCAGCCACCGGCCCGGTAGGCCTCCACCGTCGATGCCACCAGGTGCTCCGGCTGCCACTCCCGCGGTGGGTCGTGCCCCCACATCGACACCGGCGGCCGGTCGACTTCTTCGCCGCCGAGCGCCGCCCTCACCCGCTCCTTCTTCGTCATGCCGTTCATGTCCTCCAGCTTACGACCTCCTGCAAGCCCTGGCGCGACCAGAAGTCGGTGGTCGGAGGGCCCTGGACCATTACCTCCGCTTTCCATTCGATGTTTACGTCGCTAAGCTTTCGCCGATCGCATGTAATCGGAGCAAAACGTGACACAGCAGCCCGACCCTTTGCCCGGAGACCGTCGCATTAGCCGGCGGAAGTTCGTTGGCCTCGCCGGTGGCGTCTCTGCCGCCGCTGCCGCTACTGGTTGGGCTCTCGGCCGCGAGGTCGGCGATGACGCCACAGCACCCCAGTTCGAGCCCACACAGGCGAACAGCCCGGAGCCGGGTTACACGCCCGTTGCAACGATGCGACGCACCCTGGCCGAGGAAAACGCCCTTCCAGGCAACGCGGATTGGATGCTAACCGACGACTACACTTCGGAACTCGTCGGCTTCGCCGCCCCCGCCAGCGTCGCTCCCGGGGAGTATCTGAGGCTCTACCTCGCGGGGAGCTCCCGGAGCTGCCGCGTGGAAGTCTTTCGTGTCGGTTGGTACCAGGGCGATGGCGCCCGCTCCATGCAGGCCTTCGACGAAGTCGAGTGCAATGCGATCGCCTTCGATACCGATGACCGCCGCATGGTCTCCACGAGCTGGAAGCAATCGCTCGAATTCAAGATTCCCGACGACTGGCAGTCAGGCCTCTATGCTGCCCGCCTCGACGACGCTGCCGGGCGCCAGCACATGCTGGCCTTCACCGTGCGGAGCCCGCACGAACGCGCCCCCATCGCCGTCCTTGCCGGCAC
>SLAK01000219.1 GCA_007126855.1 Dehalococcoidia bacterium
ACGCCGTCGACGAGGTCCTGCTTGGCAATGGTCATGAAGCACTCTCCTGTGGTGTGAATCTGGTTCTGGTCTGCGATTCTACGCATTCGGCCCGGCAGGTGCGCGAGGGGCCCGTGGTAGCATTGGCGCATGGTTGTCCGCACGGCCGAACGGATCCTGGTCGACGAAGAGCAGCTTCAGCAGGCGATCGATATCGTCGAGCAGACGCTCGCGGAGGAGAATATCACCGCCGATATCGAGGTCACGCTGGATATCGACCCGGAGGATCCCCGGATTCGTGACAAGAACGTCATTGTCGCGCACATTCGACAACCGGTTGACGCTGACAGGCTTGTCGACCTCATCCCACTGCTTGGAAAGCGGTTGTCGGCTCCCCGGCTGATAGAACCGCACGTGCCGGTGATGTTCGACCTCGTGCCCGAATGGTGACGCCGGAGGAACTGATTGCCTTCGCGGAGCGCCTGGCGAAGGATCCTTCGGAAGTGAGCCAACGGGCTGCGGTATCGCGCGCTTACTATGCCGCTTTCCTACACGTGGCAGGGCGGCTTGAGCAGGAAGGGCTGTACCGCCGTCGCGGTTCGGCTGCAGATCACGGGCGGGTAGAGGAAGCGGCACCGCTGCTTGCGGAGCCAGCCGGACACTTCCTCTACATCCTTCGCAGAAAGCGCAACGAGGCAGACTACGACATCGATGATGACTTCCCCGCGGGTAGTATGGAGTTCATCCTTCTATCAGCCCGCCGCCTGCTCGAACTCTGATTAATCCGGCGTCCCGAAGGTGTTTTCGTAGTCCACCAGCGCCTGCGCGATGATCTCCAGCGCTGCTTCCCGGTCCTGGAAGGGGTCGACGGTGACCTCCTTCTCCTCTAGCACCTTGTAGTCGATGAAGAAGCGCGCGATTTCACTGATGCGGTGCGGCGTCACGTCGCCGAGCCGGTAGACGTGGGTGAACTCAGGGTCGCTAACGTTCACCGCCAGGATCTTGTCGTCGGTCTTTCCCGAATCGAGCATCCGCATCATGCCCACGGGCCGCACATCCACCATCGTCAGCGGGTCGATCGGCTCCTGGCCCAGGACGAGCACATCGAGCGGGTCGCCGTCATCGCAGAAGGAGCGGGGGATGAAACCGTAGTTCGCCGGGTAATGCACAGCGCTGTGGAGCACGCGGTCGAGCCGCAGGATGCCCAGCTCCTTTTGCAGCTCGTACTTGTTCTTCGAGCCCGCGGGGATCTCGATAATCACGGGCACATAGTCGGCGATGCTCAGGGGATCGACCGGGATATCGTGCCAGGGATGGAAACCGCCTCTACGAAGCGTAGTCACCCGCTCAGCTTCGCCGAGCCGCGACGCAATCGCAACCACCCGGTGCCAGGGCCTTGTCGGCGCTTTCCGCAGCGCCTGTCACGGTGGCACCATGACCACGCTAGCCGACATCCGCGACCGCATCCGCATCGACCTGGACGACACCGCCGCCGAACGCTGGGACGACGAAACGCTGGACCGCCACATTGCCCGTGCCTTGCGCGACATCGACAACGCCATCCCGCGTGAGGCCTCGGCACTGGTGGCGACGACCGCCGGCAGCCGCGACATCGACATTGCTCACCTGGCGACCCTCATCCAGGTCGAGACTGTCGAATACCCGGTGGGGCGACATCCGCCGGAATACGTCCGCTTCGACCGGTGGGATACGCTCCTCACGCTGGATACCGCGGCGCCGCCGGCCGGCGACGATGCACGCATCTTCTACACGGCCGGGCACGAACTCGACGAGGTGGGCACCACACTGCCAACGCATCTGGAGGACGTGCTCGCGACCGGCGCGGCGGCCTATGCCGTGCTCGAACGGGTGCCTGGCACGCTGAATACGTTGACCGCCGGCGGTCCGGCTGTGCCCGCGGAGTTCGCTTCGCTGGGCCGCGCGTGGATGAGCGCCTTTCGCGAACTGCTGCGTCATCACGGCCGGGCGAACCGGGTGCGCAGCCGGCGGCTCTCTACGCCAGCGTGAGCAAAGCCCTGCAGCCAGCGCCCCTCCGGGTAAAGCCAGGCGTCTTGGTCGCAGCCGGTGGCGTGGTAGTGTAGGCGGGTATGGCGGACCCCGTATGCCACTATTGTGAGCAGCTGGCCGAGGCGGAGTGTGCTACCTGCGGGCGGCTTTATTGTCCGGACCATGGCGCCGACGTTTGCCTGCGCTGCATGGCGCCGGAATCCGCCGCGCCCGCCGCGGTTGTCTACCGTGGTTCAATCGTGGCGCTGGGACTCGCGTCCATCGTCGCCATCTTCCTCCTCGTCAGCCCGCCACAGGACGAAGCGATGGTCGACGAGCCGCAGCCGGTCGCGACGAATACGCCTGTGTTTGAGGCGACGGCGACGCCCACACCGCCGGACGGAAACGGCGCCGTGGACGACGGCGATCAGCCCCGGCCGACCACGGTCATCTCCACGCCCACGCCTGCGGAACCGGACGAGGCTGAAACCCCCGGACCGGCCCCGGGCGAGACCACCTATATTATCCAGCCCGGGGATACCCTCTCCGGGATCGCCGCCGACCACGGGGTAAGCGTCGACGACATCATGGATGCGAACCCCGATCTCGAAGACCCTGCGGCAATCATGCCCGGTGAAGAACTCATCATCCCGGCACCCTGAGCCCGGAGCGCACTATGGACTGGCAGACCGACCCCGAACTCGCCCGCGTGGAAATGGAACGCCGAGCCCGCAACGGGCTCATCCAGACGGCGATCATCTGGATGCCGCTGTTCCTCATCACCTTTGGCGGGCTGCTCTATGCCCTCATAGGCAAGCTGTTCTTCGACGGCGGCGCCACCTGGTTCTTCATCGTGGTCCTTTCCATCCTTTCGTTCCTGTTCGGCTTCCAGGGCATCCAGGC
>SLAK01000261.1 GCA_007126855.1 Dehalococcoidia bacterium
CGGCCATCGATGCGGTAGATGCGGGCCTGCTCGCTCGGGCGCCAGGGTTCGGTGCGCACCTGGATGGCCTGGCCGTTGGCCAAAAAGCGGCCGCGCTCGTTGGCGACGATGGCGGCATCCATGTTCATCACGCCTTCGTCGGATGCGCGGAGCACGTCTTCGAGCTGTTCGGCGTCGACGGCGCGCTGCAGGTCTTCGACCGTCAGGGCTTCGTCGATATGGAAGGGGCCGTTGCGCGTCCGGCGCAGGTGGGCCAGGTGGGCCCCGCAGCCGAGCGCCGCGCCGATGTCTCGCGCCAGGCTGCGGACGTAGGTGCCCGACCCGCAGACGATGCGGATGCCCATGCGCCCCTCCCGACGCAGCTCAAGTTCGAGGGAATGGACCACGACGGGGCGAGGCGCGAGCTCCAGCTCGCCGCCCTTGCGTGCCACAGCGTAGGCGCGCGTACCGTCGACCTTCACGGCGCTGTAGGCGGGCGGCACCTGGTCAATAGCGCCGGTGAACTGGCGTTCCAGCTCCCGGAGGCGGGCATCGTCGATATCTGGCACGGGCGCCTCGGTGAGGATGGTGCCCTCTGCGTCGTCGGTGTCGGTGGTGGCGCCGAGCGCGATCTCGCCCTCGTACTCCTTGTCCTGGCCGCTCATGTATTCGACCAGGCGGGTAGCCTTGCCCAGGCAGAGCACGAGGAGGCCGGTCGCCGCGGGGTCGAGCGTGCCGGTGTGGCCGGTGCGCCGCTGGCCGGTGATGTTGCGGCACTTTGCGACGACATCGTGGCTGGTCCAGCCGGCCGCCTTGTCGATAAGCAGAATGCCATCCAGCCCGGGGCTGCGTCCTCGCTTACTCATCGCGCTCCTGCTCTCGCAGCGTCTCGGAGATGAGCGATGTCAGGCGCGCCCCTCGCTCGAGCGACGGGTCGAGCCGAAAGGTGAGCTGCGGCACATTGCGCATCTTCAACCGCTGCATCAGCTCGCCGTGCATGAACGGTGCCGCGTGCTGCAGCCCGGCGATGACGTCCTCTCGATGGCTTTCTTCGCCGAAATACGAGACAAACACGGTTGCACGGCGAAGGTCGGGCGACACGGCGACCTCGGTAATCGATACCAGGCCCTGCTCGAGCCGCGGATCCTTCACCGAACGCAAAATCAGGTCGCTGATCTCTTCGCGCAGCAATTCGCTCACGCGATCGGTGCGCCTGCTCATGGCATTCCTCCAGGAATGGGGACCGGACGATGGTCTGCTAGTTCACCCGCTCCTGGTGATAGAACTCGAGGATGTCGCCCTCTTCGAACTTGTCGAAGTCATCGAGGGTGACGCCGCACTCGTAGCCGCTCTGCACTTCGCGGACGTCGTCCTGGAAGCGCTTGAGGCCGGTGCACCTGGTGTTCGCCAGTTCCTCTTTGCCACGGAGCACGCGCACCAGCGCCTGGCGCCGGATCGTGCCGTCGGTAACGTAGCTACCGGCAATCGTGCCCAGGCGGCTGGACTTGAAGAGCTGGCGCACTTCGGCGTGGCCATCCACCCGGGGCTCGTAGACCGGTTCGTACATGCCCTGGAGGGCCTGTTCGATGGCCTCCAGCGCCTGGTAGATGATGTTGTAGCTGCGGACCTCGACGCCGGAGGTCTCGGCCTGCTTCCTGGCAGAGGGATCGACGCGCGTGTTGAAGGCAATGATGATGCCGTTCGATGCCTCGGCAAGCATGACGTCCGAGTCGCTCACCGGCCCGGTCGCCGTGTGGATAACCTTCACGCGGACCTCGGAGGTGCTGAGCTGCTCCAGCGAGCTCCGCAGCGCTTCGGCGCTACCCTGCACGTCGGCTTTGATGATGAGCACGAGCTCCTTCAGCGTGCCGCTGGCGATCTCGCTGTAGACGGTATCCAGGCCGACATGCGTGCGCGCGTGCTGTTCCGTTTGCTCACGCTGGCGGCGGCCCGTCTCCACGATCTGCCGCGCGGTCTTCTCATCCTTAACCACGCGGAACTTGTCGCCGGCTTCGGGCACGGCGTTGAGGCCAATCAGTTCGACCGGCGCGGAAGGCGGCGCCTCCCGGATGCGGTTGCCCTGGTCGTCGAACATCGCTTTGATCTTGCCGCTGATATCGCCGACCACCACGGCATCGCCCTGCCGCAGGGTGCCGCCTTTCACCAGGAAGGTCGCCGTTGCGCCGCGGGTGGGGCTCAACTCTGCTTCGATGACGGCCCCGTTGGCTTCCCGGTTGGGGTTGGCCTTGAACTCTTCGACCTCGGAGACCAGGATGATGGCCTCGAGCAGGTCTTCAATGCCCTGGCCGGTCTGTGCCGACACCGGCACCGCGATGACGTCGCCACCGTATTCTTCGATGACGACGCTGTGCTCGGTAAGCTGGGTCTTCACGCGGTCGGGATTCGCCTGTTCCAGGTCGATCTTGTTGATCGCCACGATCATCGGCACTTCGGCTGCTTTCACGTGATTGATTGCTTCGATCGTCTGGGGCATCACGCCGTCGTCTGCGGCCACCACGAGGATGGCGATGTCCGTCACCTGGGCGCCGCGGGCACGCATGGCCGTGAAGGCGGCGTGGCCCGGTGTATCGATGAAGGTGATCAGCTTCTCGTTGCGGCTCACCTGGTAGGCGCCGATGTGCTGGGTGATGCCTCCGGCCTCGCCGGCCGCCACGCGGGACTTCCGGATGGCGTCGAGCAGGCTGGTCTTCCCGTGGTCGACATGGCCGAGCACCGTGACCACCGGCGGCCGCACCACGAGCGATTCAGGCGGGTCGACAAACTCGTCTTCGTCGGCTTTGTCCTCGCGGGCGGCTTCGGCCGGTACAGGCTCCATGCCCATTCCGGTCACGACCGCTGCTGCGGTGTCGAAATCGATGGCCTGGTTCTGTGCGGCCATGATGCCGTTGGTCATCAGCCGCTTAATAATTTCAACGGGGGTAGTGTCCGTGAGGTCGGCCAGGTCCTTTACGGTGAGTACCTGGGGGATCTCCACAGGGCCGGACTTGCGTGGCGCGGTTTTCGGTCCCGAACGCGTTCTGGGCGCGGAAGATTGGGCAGTCATTCGGACTCACCTCCCTCTACCGGCAGCGTAGTGCCAAACGCTCGTAGCGCCTCGACATCGTCGTTGGCCGGGCTAATTTTGAGTGCAACCGTTATCGTACCCCGTTTCAGTGCTTTCTCCCAGCAGTCTCTCGCTGCGTGCAAATAAGCTCCCCTTCCGTTCGCTTTTCCCGTTTCGTCTACCACCACACGGCCTTCCGGCGTGCGCACCACGCGAATGAGCGCGCGCTTTCCTTCCTGCTTGCGGCAGGCGATGCAGGTGCGCTGCGGCACATGCCGGCGCCGCTGACCGGCCCCCCGCGCCATATGCGCAGCCCCCTAGTGAATGCGGCCCTGGTAGTCGATGTCTTCCATCTCGTCGTCGAGTTCTTCTGTGTAGCGGGGCGCCCGCTTCTGTTTCTTCGTCTTCTTGCCCGGCGCCGCCTGCTCCTCCTCGCGGCGGGGCAGCACGTCTTCGGCAAACCGGATCGCCGATGGACGCTCCTCCGGGGTGACGGCGGCAGGAATCTCGTACTCTTCCTCTTCTTCTTCCTCTTCCTCGCCGTAGTCTTCGGACTCGCGCTCCTCGCGGTCGGGCACCGGCATCGATGCGACGGCCGCCGCGAAGGCGACGTCCTCTTCCTCTTCTTGTGTGGTCGCAGCCGGTTCGGCGACGGCGGGCGCCGGCGTGATCGGCGTAACCGGCGCAGGCGCCTCTTCTTCGAAGGGTGTCACCTCTTCAAATTCGGCCACCATGTCGATATCGGGCTCTTCGCCCGGAGCTGCCGGGGTGAAGGCGGACACTTCCACTTCCTCGCCGGCTTCGCGCGCTTCAACCGCAGTCTGGCTTTGCACCTGGATGCTCCAGCCGGTGAGCTTGGCTGCCAGTCGCGCGTTCTGGCCTTCCTTGCCAATGGCGAGGGACATCATGCTATCCGGCACCGTGATCACCGCGCGGTGCTCATCGGGGAAGGTCTGGCATTCTAGGACCTGGGCCGGGCTGAGCGCGTTCGTGATGAACTCCGCCGGGCTCGGGTCCCACTTAATGATGTCGATACGCTCGCCGTTCAGCTCGTTCACGATGTTCTGGACGCGCGATCCGCGCATGCCGACACATGCGCCGATAGGGTCGAGTTGGGGCACGCGGGCATGGACGGACACTTTGCTGCGGTGGCCGCCTTCGCGCGCGATGGATTTGATTTCCACCGTGCCATTGCGAATCTCGGGCACTTCCACTTCGAAGAGCCGGCGCAACAGCGAGCGGTGACCGCGGGACACGATGATGGGCGGACCCTTCACCGCCCGGTGCACTTCCATGATCACGACTTTGACGCGCTGGCCTGGCCGCAAATGCTCGTTGCGCACCTGTTCAGAGACGGGCAGCGCCGCTTCGGTGCCGCGGCCCAGCTCGACGATGATCTGCCGGGACTCGATGCGCTGCACCGTGCCGACCACGAGCTCGCCTTCCTTGCCCGCATACTCTTCGTAGACGGCATCGCGCTCGGCTTCGCGGAGCCGCTGCAACACCACCTGCTTGGCAGTCTGCGCAGCGATCCGGCCGGCGTTCTCCGGCACCTTCATCTCGAAGTCCAGCACGTCGCCCGGCCTTGCATCACGCTTGTAGCGCCGGGCTTCGTCGATGGTCATCTCGACTTTCGGGTCGGTGACTTCATCGGCGACGGTCTTTTGCATGTACGCCTTGATGTCGCCCGATTCGGTATCGATGCGGACGTATACGTTTGGGGCGTCGTCGGCGTCGCGCCGGTAGGCAGAGCTCAGCGCCGCCTCGACGGCTTCTACCACGACATCCCGAGGCAAGTTTTTCTCTGCAGCAAGTTGCCCGAGTGCGAGCACAAAATCGCTTTTCATGTCCCCCAACAAAAAAGTGGGCGAGGCGCCCACTTCCAAAGGAAATGCTTGCCCACAGTATAGCACGCTGCGATACGCGTGCTATCAAATTCGTTCAGCCGCCGTAGCCCCCGGCTTGCTGCGCGGCCTGGACGCGTTCGACCACGCCTGCCAGCGGGATGACCTCGGCATCGCCCTCGCGGCGCAGCTTTAATTCGACGCCGCCGTTCTTGAGCGCCCGGGGGCTCACCGTGATGCGTACGGGCATGCCGAGCAGGTCCGCGTCGTTGAACTTGATCCCCGGCGAGTCGTCGCGATCGTCGACCAGTGCGCTCATGCCGGCGGCTTCCAGCCGCGATTCGAGCTCCGCCAGCGTGCTGTCGACGTCGTCGTTGCCGGCGCCGATGACGACAACGTGCACGTCAAACGGTGCCACCGACGGCGGCCAGACGATACCGTTGTCGTCGTGATTGGCTTCGATCACGGCCGCGAGCATGCGTTCCACGCCGATGCCGTAGCAGCCCATGACCGCGTGTTGCTGGGCGCCGGTTTCGTCCAGGTAGTGCACGCCCATGGCCTCCGAATACATTGTCCCCAGCTTGAAGACGTGGCCCATTTCGATGCCGCGGCGCCCGCGCAAGCGTCCGTCGCACTGTGCGCAGAGGTCGCCGTCCCGGGCCAGCGCGATGTCGCTGACGATGCCGGCCCGCCAGTCGCGTCCGTGATTGACGTTTCGGAGGTGCGTATCTGCCTTGTTCGCGCCGGCGACCAGGTTCGGGGCTTCCACGGCGGTTGGGTCAGCGACCACGCGCATGCCCTTCAATCCCACCGCCGATGCCGACCCGGCGATCAGGCCGTGCTTTCGCACTGCCGCTTCGTCCATCGGGTCCAGATCGGCCGCTTTGAGTGCGTTGCGGAGCTTGGTTTCGTTCACCTCCAGGTCGCCCCGGATGCAGACGAACACGGGCTCGCCGTCGGCGAGGTAGAAGACGGCCTTGGCGGTCTGGCGTTCCTCAATGCCGAGGAAGGCGGCCAAATCGGCGATAGTGGTGATGCCTGGCGTGGCGACCTCCTCGATCGGCAGCGGTTCGCCTGCCACGGCCGGGGGCTTGCGGAAGTCCGCCTTCTCGGCGTTGGCGGCGTAGCCGCAGCCGTCGCAAAGCAGGATTTCGTCCTCGCCGCTTTCGGTAAGGAACACGAATTCCTGGCTGTCTTTGCCGCCGATGGCGCCGGAATCCGCCTCTACCGCTACAACCGGCACCCCGGCTCGGCTGAAGATGCGGACGTATGCGTCGAAAGCTTCCTGGTAGGACTGGTCGAGCGACTCCCAGTCGGCGTCGAAGCTATAGGCGTCCTTCATGAAGAATTCGCGCAGGCGGATGAGCCCGCCGCGCGGCCGGGGTTCGTCGCGGAACTTGGTCTGGATCTGGTAGAGGGTGAAAGGCAGGTCGCGGTAGCTCTGGATGTGGCGGGAGGCCAGGTGGCTCACCACCTCCTCGTGCGTTGGCCCCAGGACGAACTCGCGCTCCTTGCGGTCGCGCAGGTGGAAGAGCACCGGGCCCATGGTGGTGGCACGGCCGCTTTGCTCCCAGGTCTCCAGCGGGTGCAGCGCGGGCAGGTGCACTTCCTGTGCGCCGTAGCGGTCCATCTCTTCGCGGATGATGGTTTCGAGCCGCTTGTGCACACGCCAGCCAAGCGGGGTGAAGCAATAGAGCCCGGCCGCAAGCGGCACGATGAGGCCCGCGCGCAGCAGCAAGCGGTGGCTCGGCAGCTCCGCTTCCGCGGGCGCCTCCCGGAGCGTCTTCACCATTAGCCTGCTCATCCGCATGGGGCGCGTTCCTTCATTCCACAACAAGGGATGTGCTGAACCTTGCAGGGGCGGTGCGGAGCGGTCAAGCGCGGCGCGGCCTGCGCAGCTCGTCTGTATCGATCATCAACGTTACCGGCCCATCGTTGACGAGCGACACGTTCATGTGCGCGCCGAAGACGCCCTGCTCGCAGGGGACGCCTCCTTCGCGCACGGCGTCGCAGAAGCGCTGGTAGAGGGCCTCCGCGCGTTCGGGTGGCGCCGCAGCGGTGAATGACGGCCGGTTGCCACGGCGAACGTCGCCATAGAGCGTGAACTGGCTGATGCACAGCACCGCGCCGGCGACGTCCACGACGGACCGGTTCATCTTACCGTCCTGGTCCTCGAAGATGCGGAGGTTGAGCATTTTGCGGGCGACTTCGGCAGCGGCGGCTTCGTCGTCGTCCTGCCCGACGCCGAGGAGCACAAGAAGGCCCTGGCCGATGCGCCCGCGCTCAGCGCCGTCAACTGCGACGCTGGCCTGCGATACGCGCTGGACCAGGGCTCGCACTGTGCCGGCAACCCCTCTTACTTCGCTGCCGAACTCTCGACCTTGCTGCCGGAATCCTTCGAGGAATCGCTGGACAAATCACTCGATGAGCTCGAATGTCCATTGTCGCTGGAGCTGGAGCTGGAGCTGGAGCTGTCGGTCGCCACGGAGGAATTACGGCTGTCGGTTACATACCAGCCAGAGCCTTTGAATACGACCCGCGGGGCATGGAGCACACGTTTTGCCGTGCCCTTGCCGCACTTCTCGCAGGTGTGCTGCGAAGGAGCCGAGAAACTCTCTCGCAGATCGTAGGTCTTTTTGCAGGCCTCGCACTGATATTCGTAGGTGGGCACCTTGCACCTCGCGTTCGCTGAACGCACGTGGGATAGCTACCAGAATATTCCCCGGCTAGCACTCACAAGTCAAGAGTGCTAGTACACGCATCCTGAACCACCCTGGCCCCACCGCCTGGCTCGATACAATGGCCGAACTGCCAGGAAAAGGATTGGTTTGGCCTATGCCTGCCCTCACGAATGCTCAGCCGCTGGATCGAACACTGCGCCACCGCGTGGAGGACGCCTTCGAGCTGCGCCTTGGACCGGCCCGGATTGCGGCCATCTACATCGTCCTGGGCACGCTCTGGATCCTTCTTTCGGACCTGGTGCTGGCTGCGATCGTCGAAAACACCGGTGTTCTGTCGGTCCTCCAGAGTGTCAAGGGCTTTGCCTTTGTCCTCGTCACCGGCTTGCTCGGGTACCTGTTGATCCGCAGAGATGCCCGGGTGCTGCGCGCGGCCGAGCAGGAACTGGTGAGCGCCAACGAACGGCTCGATGAGCTTGCCGACTTCCCCCGCTTGAGTCCGAACCCGATCCTGGCGCTCGACGGCGACGGCCGCGTGGTGTTCGTCAACGATGCGGCGCAAGGGGATGCCCGGCGATTTGGACTCGGCGCGCCTTCGGCGCTGCTACCAGCGGATGCGGTGCGGCTGGTGGAGAATGCGCTCGAACAGAAGCGGCCCGCGCTCGATATCGAGCACCGCATTGACGGCTCAACCTTGCGGTGGCGCCTGTTCCCGGTGACCGAACGGCAGCGCGTCTATGCTTTCGGGACCGATGTTTCGGCCGAGCTACTGTACCAGTCGCGCCTGGCCCAGGCGGACAAGCTGGATGCCATGGGGCGCCTATCGGCCGGCCTGGCGCACGACTTCCGCAATGCGGTCACGGGCATCAAGGCTTACACGAGTGCGCTGCTGGCTGACACGCCCGCCGACGACCCCACGCACGAGGACCTTGTGGAGATCGACCGTGCGGCCAACCGGGCAACCGAGTTGATCCACCAGCTACTCGCGCTGGGCCGGGAGCCCGAGGGTGAGCCGGAACCGGTGATTATCGCGCATGCGGTTAGCGACCTCATCCCCTTGCTCCGCCACCTGCTCCCGGCAGAAGCGAAGCTCGATCTCGATGTGCATGACGCATCCGCCATTGCGACCATCGAGCCAACGCAGTTGAGCCGAATACTTTCGAACCTGGTCGTGAATGCCGGCGATGCCATCCCCGAAGATGGCAAAGTCCACATTGCCGTGGACGCGGGCCCGGGTGGCCAGGGCGCTATCATCACGGTCCGCGACAACGGCCAGGGCATGGCGCCGGATACGCTGGAGCGCATCTTTGACCCGCTATTCACTACCAAAGGGCCCGGGGCAGGCACCGGGCTGGGCCTGGCCAACGTGCGCGACATCATTGAAAGCCTGGGCGGGACCATCGATGTGGAGAGCAGTCCCGGCGCCGGCGCCACCTTCACCATCTACCTTCCTGGCCCTGGCGCCGCCGAGGGCGCCGATCCAGCCGTTTGAGCCCCGCCGCGTGCCGGGCGACAATCAGAGGTGGAGAGGTGTCCGAGTGGCTTAAGGAGCTCGTCTTGAAAACGAGTGTGGTAACCCCACCGTGGGTTCGAATCCCACCCTCTCCGCCACATCCCACCCGGTTCCTATGATCAAGGCGCTTGAGCAGTTCGGTGCTGATATGTCAGCATGACGCATCTCTTCGCCCGGAGGCAGATGCGCATGCTTCGCTTGAGGACTCGAGGAAAGCAACGAGACAGGAAGACCCTGCAAGGCCAGGTAGCCGTCGTAACCGGGGCTTCCCGTGGCCTGGGGTCCTTCATCGCCGAAGCCCTGGCTGCTGCCGGCGCCGACCTGGTGCTCACGGCCCGGACTGCGGAAGCGCTCGAGGAAGTCGCCGGGCGGGCACGGGACTATGGCTCCGAAGTTCTTGTGGTGCCGGGCGATATCTCGACTCCCGAAACACGCCAGAAGCTGGTGGAGGAAGCCACGTCCACCTTCGGCCACGTCGACATCCTCATCAATAATGCCGGGCTGTTCGAGACGGCTGCCTTTTGTGACCTCAGCCCGGACACGATAGATAGCATCCTTGGCGTCAACGTTGGCGCCATGTTGCACCTCACGCATGCGTTCCTCCCGGGCATGCTGGAGCGCAAACGGGGAAACATTGTGAACCTGGCGTCGCTCGCGGGGCGCGTTGGGCCGGCCTATTCCACGGTCTACGCCGCAACCAAAGGCGCGGAAATCGCGGCGACCCATTCGTTGCATGCGACCTACAGGGATTCCGGCGTGAAGTTCACCGTTGTCTGTCCCGGATTCGTCAGCGATACGGGCATGTGGCACGACCAGGCAATGTCTCGCGGCGTCAAGACCTCCCGGCTCGTGGGTTCATCCAGCCCCCAGGCAGTGGTTGCGGCCGTGTTCAAGGCCATCGAAAAGGGGCCGGTGGAAATCCTGGTGAATACGCCACCGATGCGCCCGCTGCTGGTCATCGGTGAGATTTCCCCTCGGTTCCGGCACTTTGTGCTCCGGATGATGGGCGTGAACCGGGCGTTCAAGCGCACGGCGGAGCTTTCTGAAGATCGTTAGGGAAGTCCTCCGCCGACACCGGCTGCGGCTTGCACCTCTTCCGGCTCGGGCCGGCGCATGTCCTGCACGGCTATGGTGCAGGTGATCGGATTGCGCGAGCGCAGGCGCCGCCAGGGGCCTTTTGCGTCGCCGCCGCTCGTGCGGACTTCCGTGTCCACGGCAATCCAGCCTTCATGCACCGCGTCCGGGTCGGCCGAGATGGTGAAAAGCGCTGCCCCCTCGCTTCCCGGTTGCGCGACGACGAGCGGGTCGTAGCGGATCGATGCAGGCGCCGTCCCCTGCGCATTCCGCGAGGCCACCGTCAGTTCCAGCCCTTCGGGACCACGGATGGTCGACGTGAACGACTCGCCGTCTCGCTGCCAGTCGATCTCGCCGGTGATGCTGCGGTAATGCCAGTTCTGCGCATTGGCCTCGCGGGCGGCTTCGCTCGTGACGATCGACGCCACAACATACTGGCGCGGCAGCATCAGGTAGCGGCAGGAAACCAGCAATAGTGCCTCGCGGTAGGCGCCGATGGGCGAATCCGGAACGTCCATCACCACGATGCGCGCATAGGAGGGCGCTGGCCGTGCCGCGATTGTCGGCATGTGGTCGAGTGCCGCGTCCACATCGACCTCGAAGGTCGCCATTTGCACACTGGCGCTGTCCAGTGTCCACGGTGCCGGTGGAGCCGCGCCGTTGCTCTTCACTGCCTCGATTGCGTCGTTGGGGATCCTGCCGAACTCGGGCATGCGAACTTCTCCTGCTCCTGAACTCTTCTAGCTCACCGGATGTCGCTGACGCAGAAACCGATGCCATAGGCTCCACGCCCAAACAGGGCGCCGGCGGC
>SLAK01000178.1 GCA_007126855.1 Dehalococcoidia bacterium
AATGCCCCGCATGAAGCAGGACATGCTCGACGGCTTCCTCCAGCAGCCTCACGTTGGCGTCATCGCCACGCTCCGCCGCGATGGCATGCCCTACACGGTGCCCGTCTGGTGGCTCTGGAAAGACGGGGCCTTCTGGATTACCGGCACCTATTCCCGCATCTGGTGCAAGCAGCTCTTCAACGATCCGCGCGCCTCGCTCTGCATCGAATCCGGCGGGCCAGATACGGGCCATGTCGGCGCCGATGGAATCGCCGAGCCCTTCGAACTCCCGGACTTCGACATCTGGCCAATCTCCCGTGAACTCGCGGAGAAATACGTCGGCCGCGGCGACCCCGCGAACAAGGAAGCCGTCGATGCGTTCTTCGACAACATGCGCACGGAACCACGGCTGCTCTTCCGCCTGACCCCAAAGGTGTTCCGCGCGATCGACATGCGCGTCTACCGCGGCAAAAGGGCCGATCGCGAATACCAGGAGCGCGCGCCGCGCTCGTGATCGCGCCAGAACGTTGACACGTGCTGATGCTCGGCTACGATGCAATTACATAGACACTATCCCCTTCCTGGAGAGAAGCGGGCGCATGCATCGCCTGTGCTGACCTATGACCCATCAAGTGCATCGGCGCCTTGCGATAGGCGTTCAGCCCGTCGCAAAGCAGGATCCGGAAGAGCGTAAACGGAATTTCGAGGAAACATATCTCGGGTTCGATATCAATTCGGCCAAAATAGAGGCGTCCCGCTGCATCCAGTGCCCTTCGGCGCCATGCCAGGAAGCCTGCCCCGTCTCCAACGATATCCCCGGCGCCTTCGCACTCCTCGAAGAAGGTGACATCCTCGGCGCCGCCAGCAAGTTCCGCGAAACCAGCAACCTCCCCGAGATGTGCGGGCGCCTCTGCCCCCAGGAAAGCCTCTGCGAAGGCGCCTGTGTCGTTGGCTTCGCCATCCGCCCCGACGGTCGCAGCGAACCACCTGTCACCATCGGCAAGCTCGAAGCCTTCTGCACCGACTTCCAGCGCAAGGAGCTCGCCGGCTACCCATTGCCGCGCTACATGCCCGAACCCACGGGGCGGCGGGTCGGCATCATCGGCGCCGGCCCGGCCGGGCTCGCGGTCGCTGAAAACCTGGCCCTCAAAGGCCATGCATGCACCGTCTTCGAGCTGTGGCCAGAGCCCGGTGGCGTCCTCGTCTACGGCATCCCGAACTTCAAGATGCGCAAAGATATCGTCGACGAATACATCGCCTACCTCGAAGCGCTCGGCGTCGAGATCCGCTGCAACGTCTACGTCGGCAAGGACATCACAATCGACAAGATGCTTACCAGCGAAGGCTACGACGCCGTCTTCCTCGGCACAGGCGCGGGTGTCGGTAACGTCATGGGCATCGAAGGCGAAGAGCTTGAAGGCGTCCACAAGGCCACCGACTTCCTCGTCCGCGGCAACCTCCAGCCCGACCAGCTCCCCGAACACCTTCGCGAACCCCTGCCGAAGCTGGCCAACGTCGTCGTCATCGGTGGCGGTGATACCTCCATGGACTGCGTGCGGACTGCCATCCGGCTCGGCGCCGAGAACGTCTCCTGCGTCTACCGCCGCACCGAAGCCGAAATGCTCGGCCGCGAAGAAGAGCGCAAGCACGCCCGCGAAGAAGGCGTCAAATTCGAAATGCTCACCCTGCCGACGCGTATCATTGGCGACGAAAACGGCCGCGTGGTCTCCGTCGAGTGCCAGCGCATGGAGCTCGGCGAGCCGGATGAATCCGGCCGCCGCCGCCCCATCCCCATCGAAGGCAGCGAGTTCATCATCCCCGCCGATACGGTCGTCATTGCCATCGGCTACGGCGCTGACCCCATCGTCCCGCAGACCACCCAGGGCCTGAAGTCCGACCGCAAGGCGCTCATCCAGGTCGATGACACCGGCCGGACCACCCGGCCCGGCGTCTTCGCCGGCGGTGACAACGTTAACGGCGCCGACCTGGTCGTCACCGCCCTCGCTGACGGGCGGCGCGCCGCGGATGCCATCGACGCCTATCTGGATTCGCTGCGGGGCTAGACCGCTTCAGGATTTACAGGCAATTTACAGGGCCACCCTGTATCGCCGCGTTTCACGTCCGTATGTGAAGACGAGACCACAAGGACGAATCGCGGTGAACAAGCCACAAGCCCTCACGTTCTTCTTTCCCAACGCAGACGATCGGACACTCGGCTCTGTCGAGACGCCGGCCGTCTTACGCTTCCTGCGCCCCGCCTCCTTTGCGCTCTGGTTCGTCGTTTTCGTCGCACAGGTCGTCACCATCGTCTCCACCGGCGAAGTCGGCAACTGGCTCATCCTCGCGCTCAGCACGCTGCTCTTTGTGGGTGTGCACATGCAGTTCTGGTACGAAGAATCCGACCAGGGCCGCAAGGTACATCACGCCCTCGAGCGCATTCGCGGCCGCATGTACGAAGACGAAGACACCGGCCTCCCGAACAGCCGCCACTTCGTCTTCGAACTGCGGCGCCAGATGATGCGGTCCGTCCGCAATGGCCGCGGATTCTCCCTGGTGCTCACCGACCTGGCGGGCGCAAACCAGCTCCCGCAGGACTCCGAGGCACTCTTCGCCGTCATGGGCCGGAACCTTCGCCAGGCACTGGGAGACGGGGATTTTGTCGCACGGCTCGAAGGCCCCGTCTTCGCCGCGATCGTGCTTGACGAGCACGACCGTACTGCCGCCGAAAAAGCCGATGGACTGGTACCGGCCCTGGGCGCGGCAATCCCGCTGGACCTTGCCGGCAATGTCCACCCTGTCGTCTCGGTCACCGGCTACGAAGGCGAAGTTGAAGTGCGTGACTTCCTGCGCCGGAGCCAGCGTGACCTGCAAAAGCAGCGCGGCCGCTCCACCGGCCCACTCTA